>JAIHTM010000456.1 GCA_022713905.1 Collinsella sp. | reverse complement strand
GCCGAATGCCTGCACAGACACATGACGAACGGTGGTTCGTATATGTGGATCCGACAAAAGATGGGTTTGTATTCCGATATTTCCACGCACATCAATTGATGAAAAGTGATGGTTATTTGGATGTGGTAATACATAAAGAGCGGATCGAAAGAGATATTTCTGAAAATAGCAGAGCTATTTATACATTCCCAAAAGGAAAACCAAAATGTGAATCCTATGAGTGGGGAGTGTATAAGCAGAGAGGTGATTGTCGCTGGTGTCCGGATCAAGGGAAGATTGCCTGCATGGAATGCATTTTATATCCGAGAAATCTACCGCAGGCGTGGGAACACACTCCCATGAAATATTCGGCCTTGGAAGTGCTTTCGACAAATCTTCCTACAGTTTCTATGAGATATGAGGATGCAATCGAAAAGTATATAGAATTTCCGAAAATGGAATGGATCTGCAAAATGGGACTCAATAAGATTGCAAAAGGCATTATTAATTCACGATATAGCGGTTATCAGACAGGTAAGGTAAATATTAAAGGGAATACCATATATGAAATTTTAGGACTTACAAAGGTCAATACAAGAATATTGCAAGCTGTTGATGGGAACCACGATATACTTCGACTGTTGCAGGTAGCACAGCAGATTGGCTTACAGTTTAAACCAGAGCAGCTCAAAGAGTATTATGAAACGTTCGGGTGCAATACGGATTTATTGAAACAGGCTAACAGAAAAACAACGCTTCATAAAATTGTGAAGTATATTACAAAAGAAAGCGAAAACTATCCGATCGGTGAACAGGGGGTGTGTTGAGGGTACTCATACATGAGATACCAAGAACGGGAAAATCCGCGAATTGAAAGAAAACAGAATATGGCAAAGGACTGGCTTGAGTATCTGAAATGGTGTAAAGAACTTGGATACGATCTGAATAATATGTTTTTTTATATGCCCCTAAATTTCAGGAAAGTCCATGATCGGACTGCAAAAGAATATCAGAAACTCTTGGACAAGAAGGCAGTAGC
>JAIHTM010000455.1 GCA_022713905.1 Collinsella sp. | reverse complement strand
TCCCTGCTGTACTTCGCCATGAGGGGGTTCTCCTCCCGGTCAGGGAGTCCAAGAAAACGTCACCACCTCGAACACGAAACACCGACTTGACGAAATACACAGGTTGCTTCGAAGCCGCAGAATCATTGCTACTGCCATGTGGAGTCATCATCCATATGAGGCCGACGGCAAGAGCCAATAGGCTGATCGCGGCAGCGATGATTGCGGCCTTTGTTTTTGTTGCCAGTCGAGTGTTCATAATGGCCTAGCTTTCCCAATATCGGTAACCCCATACGTTCGCACTGGGCACGATTGCGCTTCCAGAAGCGAGCACTTGGACATTGCATGGAGCGACAATGGTGGCTTTTTTGGCGGTTCTCATGATAATCCCTTTCAGGGGGAGAAAGCGTCGGCTGATTGTGGTCACGAATATCGTCAGTTCGAACCGAACGTGGACGACAACGTTGTCGTTGGAGAAGTCTTCAAGAAATATGTTGATACTTAATAGATTACATTGCATGAACCTTTTGCGCTTCATTGCAACTCATATGAATGGACAGTGTTTGCGATTTCTCCTTACAAAGGTGGTCCTACTTGTTCGGATGTAGCCAACTTCAGTGACTTGGTTCTGAAAATGTCGTTAGCCGTCGTTGTGAGTACCGTCATCATTCGTGTAACGTCCTCGCAAATTCTCCGTAGTCGCGTCCCCGAGGATGTAGAAACTGATTAATTATTCCAAAAATACTTGTAATGTCTATACTTCGAGAATCTTGCATACATGGTTAACATGAAGCTCCTATGGTGTCTTTCGTCGCCAAAAAGACGACGCCAAAATATATGGGAGAGATTCATGAACACACGTCATGTCACTTCACTGGTCGCGGCCGGTGTGGCAATTGTCATGCTGCTCAGCGGTTGCGGATCGACTGGTTCATTCAGCAATGCCAGCAGCACGTCAGGCTCCAATATCATTTCCGTCTACGGCAGCGAACCGGCACACCCGCTGTTCCCAGGCGCTGTGACCGAGGCAGGCGGCGGCAAG
>JAIHTM010000118.1 GCA_022713905.1 Collinsella sp. | reverse complement strand
CTCGTGCGCGAAGATCAAGCAGGCGGCCGTGGACTTCCGCCGCGCGGTCAACCACAAGATGCAGCTCGAAACCAAAGACGCCTACCTCGACAAGTTCCACCAGATCGACCCGTACACCGAGGCCGTGTACGACACGGACGCGCTCGCGCAGCACATCATCGACTGCGCCGAGGTCATCAACCGGCTGCTCACCTATCCGAAGGGCGCACGCCGCGCGGTCCTGTACGACAACCTCCACGACAGCCTCGCCACGTTCGAGGAAAGCGCGCCCGACTATCCCGATCCCGACGACGATGCTGACGAGACCGACAGAGGAGAGGCCGTCGATCCGACCACCGGCGAGATCAAGTAACCACACATTGAGAGAGGCTTATATGCAGCAGGCAAACAAAAAAGCCACCCGCGACGGGGTGGCTCAGGAAAAGATGTGGTCGATATCAGCGCTCCGACGTCTCATCGGTTGGCACGACGTCTATGGTTTCTGCGTCCACATACGCCATAAAGCCGTCCGGCACTCCGTCATTGTCGTTGACGCACACAAATTCATCGTCCTCACGATCTGCCGTCAGTTCGACGAACTTGCGCAGCTCACCGAACGTAAGCTGCTCGAAATCAATCGTCACACACATGCAGCGCTGGGTCTTCTTGTCGTTGCTCATAAGTCGATTATCGCATGTCGTGAAGGCGGCGCGCCATGTCTGTGAACTTCGACAGCACCTTCGGTTTCGATCCTGCGGTGCAGGACAGCAGCATGGCCGCGCGCGGACTGTACGCGACGATGGTGACGTGGTGCGACCACCAGATATACACGCGGCCGGACTCGTTCGACGGCACCTTCGACCTCAAGCGCGTCAGAAGCGTGGGCGGCACCGTCAGACTCGTGCGCGAACTCGTTGAAAACGGGCTCTTCGAGGAGGCCGGCGAAGGCGTGTACAGGGTCGTGACCCGTCGCGGCCTCGCCGTGTTCGGCAGCTTCAAGAACCAGAAGAAACCGCTTACGCCCGAAGAAGCCGCCGAACTGCACGAGAAGAAGGTCGTCGCCGGCCACGCCGGAGGCAAGGCGTCGGGCGAGTCCCGCAGGGCGAAAGCCGAAGCAAACAGGAAGCAAAACGAAGCAGACGCGAAGCAGACTGCTTCAACTTCAACAAAGCAAACAGGAAGCACTACCGTACCTAACCAAACCAAAACCATGCCTTCTTCCTCCCCTGACCCCTCCGGGCCGGGATCGAAGCAAACCGCGTCGGTCGCCGAGGCCGAGGCCAGGGCGTTGGCCGACCCGTTCGCCACGGCGTGGAACGCCTACCCACGCCACACCGGCTCGCGACGGGAAGCCGAGAAAGCGTGGGCCGCAGCCGTGGCCGGGCACGACGGCACGTCCGCCGTGACGGAAGCGCAGCTCATCGGAGCCGTCGTCGCCTACGCCAAAACCATCGACCGACCCCAGTACGCGCCCAACATGAGCCGATGGCTCTCCAACGGCGCATATCTCGACCATCTGCCCAAACCGGCCAAACCCCGGTACACGTGGGGCATCTGCGACGAGCAGTGGCTGCAAGAGCACATCCTCAGCCAAGTGCCAGAAGGCAGCTTCGAAGGCTCGATCGTCGGCAGCTTCTGGGCCGCCGTCAAAACCGGCATCGACCCCACCGAAGCCGCCGAACGAGTCGTCACGGAACTCAACCGGAAAGGAAAACCATGAAACGAAAACCCACCACCGAAACCCGCCGGCAAGTCCTCGCAAGGGACGGCTGCAAATGCGCCATCTGCGGCCGCAGCATCGACACCGAGTGGAGCGGGTACAGCATCCACCACCGCAGAATGCGCAGCCACGGCAGCGGCTACGAACGCCTGCACGAGCCCGAAAACCTCCTCACCCTCTGCGGCAGCGGCACCACCGGATGCCACGGCTGGGTGCACGCCCACCCCAACCGCGCCTACCAGCTCGGCTACCTCGTCAGCATGAGCGACGACCCCATCGGCCAACCCGTCTACTACCGCACCGGCGGCTGGCAGCAGCTCAACAAGGACGGCACACGCCATCCCTGCCCGCCACCCGAAGACCTCCCCACCCACATCGACATCAAGAAAGGCGACCAATGAACACCCAACACGACATCACCGTCAGCGGCAAACCCCTCAACCCGCCAAAACCGCCAGCCAAACCCCACATGCTCCTATGGATCGACACCGAAACCACCGGCCTCGACCCCAATCAGTGCGAACTCCTGGAAGTCGGCATGCAGGTCACCGACCTGAAAGCCGAAACCCGAGGCGACAGCCTGCACCTGATCGTCCACCCCGACAACGTGCGCAACTGGGCCAACCACCCCGAAATGCTCAAAGCCTACGAAATGCACCTCGCCAACGGGCTCATGCTCGCCTGCGCCGAAGCACCCAAGACCGGCTACGACTACAAGCACACCGCGCTCAACATCCACGAATTCCTCAACGACCAACTCAGCCAATACACACTCCACCCCGCAGGAACCAACGTGGACTTCGACCTGCGCCAGCTCGACGTGCACCTCAGCCGCCACCTCGAACACCCCATCGCCGAAGGGCTCCACCACAGAAAACTCGACCTCACCAGCTTCCGCCTCGCCGACCAAGCCATCGGCGGCAACCCCTACCAAAACCACGCAGGCACCCGCCGAGTCCAGGACTGCATCCGTCGGGACATCAACGACTACACCGCCTACCTCGACATCATCCGAACCGGCACCCAAGGAGACAGGCAATGAGCTGGATCAACGACCCCGTCAACAGCCCGAAGCATTACACCGACTCACACCCCGGCATGGAATGCATCGACCTGACCGCCGACACCACCTTCTGCCTTGGGAACTGCTGCAAGTACCTGTGGCGCTACCACAGCAAGGGCCGGCCCTTGGAAGACCTCGAAAAAGCCCGATGGTACCTATGCCGAGTCATCGACTACGGCGAAAAGATCGCGTGGACGCGCCAACAGTACGACATCCTCACGGCACTCGTCGCCCACACCGTCGGCGTCGAAGCCAGAACATGGGCAAAACTCAAGCAAGGCTACCCCGACTCCGCCCTCGCCCTCATCGACGAACTCATCAAACGGGAAAGAGACAAGCAATGAGCACACGCATCCACTGCGACCAATACGGCATTCCGACCGACATCAGCGAACTGGAGGCGGGGGAGTGAGTAGTCAGTATTGCAAGCCCGAGGGTTCTGATCCGGTATGGCGTTGCCCGGTCTGCGGTCAATGGTGGCAACTCGACCTACCGGACGGCGACTTCTGGGAGCCGATAAGCACGCTCAAAGCGTTCCTGTACTGCCACCCGAAATGGAAGGCCGAACGCAAACACCGAAAGGCCCGCATATGAGCATCGACATCACCCAACAGGCATTGAACGCGCTCGCCAGCGCCGGACTCGGCAACGACAGCCCCGCCGAGGCCTACGTGATCGGATACACCCAAGGCCACAACGATGCGCTCGCGCTCGCCATCCGCATCGAACAATCCATAAGCGCCACGCCCCTCACCCACGACGAGACCGAACGACTCGCCCTCACCCTCTGGGAACACAACGGCGAGCGCCCGACCGTGTATGAGAGCGGCAAGCGCATCGCCGACCGCGAGCTCGAATGGTGGAAGCAGGTCGCTGTGAGCGCATGGAGTTTTATCAACGGAACGGAGAAGGAACAATGAGGAACGGCAGACCATACGCCATCAAGATCGCGCCCGCTACGGTGATCGCCTTCGCGGCGCTCGCCGTCGGTTACGGGCTCGGCGAACAGGCGCAGCTCGGCGAACAGGATGTGCAGACCGTCACGCAGGAGGTGCGGCAGACCGGCGACGTCAAACGCCTGTGCCTGACCGTCAAGACCGGCGAGCGCATCGACGCCATGAGCTGCGAGCTCATCGACCCGCTGAGCGGAGGCGTCAAATGAGACCACGACTCACTTACGCGCAGAAGAGTGTGCTGCTCCAGCTCGTCAACCACGGCGACATGCAGCCCGCCGACGGCAACCACAAACGCACCTTCCAATCCCTGGAGGAACGCGGATACACGCAAGACGTCGGATACGGACGCTATGCCATCACCGAGGCCGGCCGTCGCGCGCTGCAAAAGGACTTGTCATGAAACGCCTGAGCATCGTCTTCACCTGCGACAGCGAACCAATCGGCCTCTACGAGATCGAACGCAGGCTCAGGACGGCGGGCTTCACAAGGCCGCAGGCCGGTTCGATCATGGACGCCGAACAGTCCGACGAACTCGCCGAAGCCTACGAACAAGGCAAACAGGCCGTGTTCGACGCCATGAACCACTTCGACGAACTCGCCATCGTGGAACGCGCCAACCCCTACCGAAAGGACGGCCGATAACCCATGGACTGGCGACATCAGGCCGCATGCCGCGACCACGACCCCGAACTCTGGTTCAGCGGCAAACCATACGAACAGGCGGCCGCGCTCGCCATATGCCGGTCATGCCCGGTCATCGGCGAGTGCCGCCGGTTCGCCGACGAGCACAACCGGATCAACGGCTACCAGTTGCAGGGCATCTGGGGCGGCCGCCGATACGGGGTCAAATGACGACCCAAGAAAGGAAATCTTATGAACAACATCGACGCCAAAAACACCGCCTGGCAGCTAGGCCCCGTCACCATCATGCGAGGCACCGCCACGCCCGGCCGTGACGTGACGCACCCGGAATGCTTCGGCCGGTTCACCGTCGTCGCCCTCTCCTACGGCGGCGCGATCCGCAAGTGCATGCGCCGCGTCGCCCAAATGTGCGCCAAGCACTCCGCATGCGAACAGCTCGACCGGCAGGAGGCACGGGCGTGAGAGTCACCGAAGGCGTCAGGAGGATCATCGTGGAATGGCACGGCAAGGGCGTGCCGCCGGAAGAGACCGCGCGATCCCTGCGCATCCCCGTCGACGAGGTGAAGGCCATCATCCTGCAAGCCCACCCGGCACCCGCGCCGGAAAAACCCGCCGGCATCGGCGACAATAGAAGAGAAAGTTAAGGAAAGTCAGCAAACCGTTGAAAACAAGCCGTTCCCGGCCAATCCACCACGTCGGGAACAGCTTCGGGAAAGTAAAAGCCCCCACCTTTCGGCAGAGGCTCGCATTGTCCAACAAGCGAGTATAGCACCAGCGAAAGGGCGGGGATGATGGAACAACGAACATGCGCGGCCTGCGGCAAAGCGGCCGGCGACGCGAACCTGTGCAAGGAATGCGTCAAGGACTGGGCGAAACGCCTCGCATGGCTCCTGAAGGCCGGCATGCCAGCCCTCCAACAGATCGCCTACAAGCAGGCCACCACCCGCGAACGCTCGCCCCGCCACGGCAACAGGGCATACGCGGCCCCGCCGGTCAACGAAGCCGCCCAAGCCCTGTACTCCGCAGTGGAAACGCACCTGCAACTCACCGGCGGCATGCTCGGCGTCAAACCGATCGGCCACGACCGATACGACCGGCCCCGCACCCTCATGCAATGGGCCGACATCACCCGCCTGCTGCTGCACCACATGCCCGACCTCGCACGACTCGACACGGCCGGCGACCTATACGCCGACCTGATCCGACTATCGGAAAAGGTCGAAACCGCCACCACGCACGCCGGCGAGCGCCGTCTTGTCGGCGTATGCCCCGACTGCCTGAACACGAAGGGTGACGACGACGAGCCGATACGCACGCCGATCTATGCCGCCCGCTCCGCGCGGTATGCGGTGTGCCCCGAATGCGGCGCATGGCTCGACTTGAAGCGCGTGCGGTTGGAGTACCTGCGCGGCGCGGGGCTCATGCACATCACGCGCACGCAGGCCGACGCCGCCCGATGGGTGCGGGAGAACACGGGTGTGAGCGTGACGGGCAAGGACTTGGCGAACTGGCGCAGCCGGGGCAAGATGCCGTCCACGCGGCGCATCGACCGGCATTATTGGGAGTGGAACATCATGGAGCTGTTGGCCTGTGCGCAGGATCGCGCCGAGCGCGACGTCGGCGACGTTTGAACGTGAGACGGTTTCGTGTTACGCTGTCGCGTGTAATCGGAGTATCGGAAAAGCCTGTCCCATCGGGGATGGGCTTTTTTCGTATCCGATCCCCTTGGATGGTTGGCCGAGCGGTCGAAGGCACCCGCTTGCTAGGCGGGCAGGCATGACAACCGACCTCATGCTTCGCGGGTTCGAATCCCGCACCATCCGCCAGCCGCCGCCGGCACCGTGCGCAACCGGCGTATGCGGCACCCGAGAAACCACCACAGACAGACGCCTCGCCGGCGGTTCTTTCCTCTTCTTCCCGCCGGCGAGCGCAGTCTGTCGATCCGTACAGGCGTTCGATTGGAGGCGTGCGTGGGCAATCCGCGGTACAGCAATGGCTATCGCCGCCGGCGCGAGCGCGAGCGGTGGCGGCACATGCGGGCCGACTGCTACATCTGCCATCGGACCATCGACTACGAGCTCAAGGCACCGCATCCATACAGCTTCGTCGTGGACGAGACCATCGCCCTGGCGAGAGGCGGCACGCTCACGCACGACAACAGCGGGCCCGCGCACCGATGGTGCAACGCCATCAAAGGCACGCACAGCCTGGCATGGGCGCGCGAGCGCGTCGCCCAGCTCATCGCCCAGGGCAAGGCCCCACAGCGCACAGAGCCAACCCAATCCGGGCCGATCCGATGCTCGGACTGGTTCGGGGGTGGGGAGTAGACCCCACCCGGCCCCGCCGGGGCGACCACGGGCAAAGCGCCGTTTTTCCCCCGGGCTTTTTTCCACACTTGAACGGAGGCCGTCTTGGTGTCCAGAACGTCGAAGACCCCTCGCTCGAAGAGCGCGTCGAAGTCCCATAGGGTCAGCAACGCCGCCGCTTCCGGGGATCGCCGCCGTCTCCTGGTGGCGATGCGCAACCTGATCGCCGAAAAGCTCGACGAAGGGTCGATGAGCTCACGCGACCTCGCGTCATTGACGAAACGGCTCGCGGACATGAGCGCCGAGATCGAGGCGATCGACAAGGCGTCGAACGGGCACGATCCGGCCATGCAGGCCCTGGACACGGAGGACGAACGATTGGATGAACACGAGGATTGACGGGGCGAGCTGCCAGATCATCCCCGACGATTTGTACACCAGCGGCGAACCAAGCCTCAACAAGCTCGCCAACGCGGCCGGCGACCGTTTCGACCCGTGGCAGCGGCAGATCAACCGGATCATCCTCGCGAAAAGCGCCGACGGCTTCTGGAGCGCCCGCAACACGGTGCTGTCGATCCCGCGCCAGACCGGCAAGACCTACGACATCGGCTGGGTCGCGATCCACCGCGCCGCCCGAACCCCCGGCATGCGCATCGTGTGGACGGCCCAGCACTTCAGCGTCATCAAGGACACGTTCGAAAGCCTGTGCGCGATGCGAGGCGTCAAGAAGATCGCCCTGCTCGTCATCGACGAGGCCCAGCACCTGTCCGACTCGGCGATGGCGTCGATGCTGCCGACCCAGAACCGCGCCTGGAACCCCCAGACCATCTACATGGGCACACCGCCCGGCCCAAGGGACAACGGCGAAGCGTTCACCCGCCTACGCGACAAAGCGCGCGCGGGCCGCACCCACAGCACCCTCTACGTGGAATTCGCCGCCGACCGCGACGCCGACCCCCTCGACCGCGAACAATGGAGGAAAGCCAACCCCAGCTACCCGGCCCACACCAGCGACGAATCCATCGCCAACCTGTGGGAGAACCTCACCGGCGACGACTTCCGGCGCGAAGCCCTCGGCATCTGGGACGAACACGCCCTCAGCCGCGCCATCGACCGCCGCCAATGGGAGGAAGCCACCATCGACGCCCGCCGCCCAGGCGGCGTCATGAGCTTCGGCATCGACATGAACCCCACACGCACACGCCTGACCATCGGCG
>JAIHTM010000454.1 GCA_022713905.1 Collinsella sp. | reverse complement strand
GAGCAACTGGCGTAGTGTCTTTGGCACTGATTTTTCCGGAAAGCTATGAAAAATACCTTGACGGATAAGGAAATTATGGTATAATACTTGTAGTGCAATAAAATACCCGAACAGTCGTATGATGCACAATACAGGACTGGAGGGGAGGTTAGGTGTGAGATTATGTCAAATGTAATCGTTAAAGAAAACGAAAGTTTAGACAGCGCTTTACGCAGATTTAAACGTAACTGCGCCAAAGCTGGTATCCAGCAGGAGATTCGTAAGAGAGAACATTACGAAAAACCAAGCGTAAGACGTAAAAAGAAATCTGAGGCTGCCAGAAAACGTAAATATAACTAAGATGTGCAGAAACAGGATGCCGACCGGCATCCTGTTTTTTCTATCACACAGGAATACCTTTGACACATGGAAACCTATGAAAAGTAAGAATGAGACAGGAGAAATATATGAGTACAATTCTAATTGTAGAAGATGATGTCAATATTAATGAGATGCTGAAAGTAGCGCTTCAGAAGGAGGGATATTCTTGCATCCAGGCGTTTTCAGGGACAGAGGGCAGACTTGTCTTATCTCAGGAGGAGCCGGATTTGGTGCTTTTGGACTTGATGCTTCCGGGGATGTCAGGGGAGACGCTTCTGGAGGAGATCCGGCAGACAAAGCGGGCGGTACCGGTCATTGTCCTGTCGGCCAGAGATGAGATGGATTCTAAGGTTGACATGCTTCTTAGCGGCGCGGATGATTATGTGGTAAAGCCGTTTGAAATCCGGGAAGTGCTGGCAAGAGTCCAGGTTCAGCTTCGGAAACGCACCGGACAGGAAGAGAAAAAGGTTCTGGAACATAATGGCTTGCTTCTGGATACGGAGGAGCACCAGATCTATGTGGACGGCGTGAGGCTGGAAGGGATTACGAGGCAGGAATTTCTCATCTTACAGCTCTTTCTTCGCTGGCCGAAAAAAGTATTCAGCAAGGAAGAGATTTTTGAGGCGGCATGGGAAGAGCCGTTTATGGGTGAGACGAAGGCAA
>JAIHTM010000117.1 GCA_022713905.1 Collinsella sp. | reverse complement strand
GATCATGCGCCTGGTCACCAACATCATGGACAACACCAACGGCTCCACACCCAAGGAGCACCAGACCGACGACTTCTGGACCAAATCCGAACGCAGCCTGCTGACCGCGATCACCGCGTTCGTCTACTACCTGCCCGACGACATCCTCAAGGACTGTCTGCGCATCGACGCCGGCCAGACCCTCAACGCCGTGGCCGACATGCGCGATCTGCTCGAGGCCAGCGAACAGGACGAGACCAAGGAAAGCCAGGTCGACGCCGTCGCCCGGACCGCCACGGAGATCTACGAGGAGACCCGCGCCGAATGGGAGCGCGAGGACGCGGACCACGACGACCCGGACCTGCGCGAGGCATGGCGTCTCGCCCAGGGCCTGAAGTTCGCGGCCCGCCAGTACCGGCCCTTCACCCAGGGCGCGGGAGAGACCAAGAAGGGCATCATCATCAGCCTCGGCGTGCGCCTCGCCCCATTGACAGTAGGTCCGGTCCGGGAGATCCTCTCCGACGACAACCTCGGCATCGACCGGATCGGCGGATACCAGGACGAGCGCAAGGGCGGATACCAGCATCCCAACAAAAAGACGGCCATATTCCTCGCCCTGCCCGACGAGGACCCGACCTTCAACTTTTTGGCCGCGATCTTCTACCAATGCCTGTTCGACAGCATCATCCGCCGCTGCCGCACCTACCCCGGCGAATGCCTCGCCACGCCATTGCACTGCTTCCTCGACGAGTTCGCCAACGTGGGACGCATCCCCAACTTCGACAAGCTCATCGCCACAATCCGCTCGCGCAAGGTCAGCGTCAGCATCATCCTCCAGACCATCGCCCAGCTCAAGACGATGTACAAGGACTCGTGGGAGACCATCGTGGGCAACTGTGATTCGGTGCTGTTCCTCGGCGGCAACGAGCAGTCCACCACCGAATGGCTCAGCAAGCTGCTCGGCAAGGAGACCATCGACATCCGCACCACCAGCGATTCGAAGGGCGTGTCCGGCAGCCACACCACCAACTACCAGCGTACCGGACGCGAACTCCTCACGCCCGACGAGCTCGCCCAATTGGACAACGACAAATGCATCTACAACCTGCGTGGACTCCACCCGTTCCTCAGCCGCAAGGCATGGCCGGGAACCACCATCACCAAACCGAAATCCACACTCAAACACTCCGAAGGATGGAGGAAGGCCGCATGACCAGCGAACCATCCGCCATTGAAGCTGCGTCGACCGGGCAACTGCTGCGCAGGTACAGGAAGCTCGCGGGACTGACCGCCCAGGAACTCGCCCATGAGGTCAATTCCAGATATCCGGACGACGCCATCTCCGCAACCGTCGTCTTCAACATCGAGGCGGAACGGAAGACCGCCATCACGATTCCCGAGCTCGCCCACTTCGCCGAAGTGCCCGCCATCAGCCCCATCCAGCTGCTCTGCGACTGCGACCAGCCCTACCTTCCAGCCCGCTCCGGCGCTTTCCAAGGGAGGACCGCGCGACAGGTGATAGAGGAATTCACGCTCCCCAGGGAGCCACGGAACGATGCTCCGACCTCGGTGATCGCCACGGTCCTCGGTCTTGAGGAGAACCTCCGCTCGATCCTGAACCTGGGCGACAGCATGCGCAATATGCCCGGCGGAACCGAACCAGTCATGAACGGCAGTGCATATCAGCGTGCCGCGATACGCGGACGTATGCTCACCAGCCAGATCCGACAGCTACAGACCGCCGATGTCCGGCTGCCCGACAAGACATTGGACGCCATCCGCAAGGCATGGCAGGTGCTGCGATTCTTCAAGCCCGACACAGCCATCATAATGCCATGCGAAGGACGAACGGCTTGATCCGGAAGCCTGCATCTTCATGAAAAAGGGTTGACGCCGCTGCAACGGCGTCAACCCGATGAATAACAAATATCCGATAGCCAGTATAGTCCCCGCCCTCGAAGACGGGGCTGGCGGAAAAGGAACACTCATGGAAGCCCAATTTGGTGGCGGATGCTCCTCAAATCGTTGGAATTGTCCATTTTTGCAGTATTTGCATTCTTCGCTCCATTTTTCACACCCGAAAACCGTTGGAACGAGCCATTTCCTGCATTTTTCACACCATTCAGTGGATTAGGGGCCTATGCCCCGGCCCGTCTGACGGCGACCCTGAATCTCTGAATCTTTCTCTAAATTCAGAGAAAAGAACACCGAATTCAGAGAAAAATCCCGTCATGAACCAAGCCGAGAAGCATCAGTATGGTGACGCCCGTAATAGACCGGCCCCACGAGACCATCCGGGATGGTCTCGGATTCGGCGATCATCTCGGCCTCGCGCACCTGCTCCTCGGTCATGCCGAACAATGCCAGCAGCTGCCCGTCGCGTTCGCTGAAATCGCTCACTGTTCACTCCCATCGTCATGCGGGCGCACGAACCCTGAACGCGAGGTAAGTCCGTCTTCACGGCCAGCCTGGATTCCGTCCCGATATGGAAAGAGCCCCCTGGTTTGAGCACTGCGAGTAGGCTTAGGGAGCTGCTGTTATCCGCCATATTAGTCGTGTCCCCGCATTTTGGGAAGTCCGCCGCGAGCCCCAACCAGGCTAGGCCTCAGCCGACGGGAATGCGTTCCCGTTCCACATCATGACGGACACGGTCGCTGGCGACCGAATTGATTCGATCCTCGACGAAGCCGAATTCCACGCCTTCTTCGACGAGACCGTCGGACCAGCAGTCAAGATAGCGGAACGGGATTGCGAGCTTGCCGGCCGCGTCGAAGGACTTAATCGCCTGCTCGCCACCGATGCTTGAGCCGACTCCGAAAACGGCCTGGATCATCTGCTTGAGCAGCAGCGGATGCTCCTCCCCCACATTGACGGGTTCCTGTTTGCGCCATCCCCGGCTGGACAATTGGATCTGCAAGGAACGATAGCGTTCGGAGCTGATGATGCCCAGCGCGCGAGCACGGCTGATTGACGCGGCGATGGAGGCGCCCCAGCCCGATTTGATTTTGAGGAAGTCGCTTAACGTGGCGTTCCTCTGGACGGTGCGCGACATATCCTCGGCGGGCAGCAGCAACGCTCCCGCGAACAGATGCGCCTCACGCTCCATCTGCTGCGGTGTATCGGGCCTGCGGAACCGATGCAGTATAAGATGTCCCAGTTCATGCGCCTTGGTGAAGCGCTGTCGGTCGCCGCCGATGCGTTTGCCGGCGGAGTATCCGATGCATGGCATTCCCTCGCATTGCGGATATGTGATGCCTTCGCTCGTCAGCCTCGTCTTCCCATCATCGCTGCCACCGGTGGACTTCATCGGAGCCACCACAATGCCCTGCCTTTCCAGGCTGCGGGTCAGGTTTCCAATCGGACCAACGGGTTCCAACCCCATGCATGTTCTCGCCTGATTGGCAATACGGTCGATTTCGGAGACGGAAAGCTCCGGTGTACGCGGGGCGATCTTCCGGATCCAAGCGGTCTTGCCGGCAGTCATGCCCAGAAGACCGGACAGTCGCGACACCGTGGCGCATAGTTCGGAATACTCGATCGATACGGCAGACAGCTCTCCCATGCTGGATTTGCTGGTCTTGCGATACGTGACCGCCGTCATGGGCAGTATGGGATCCTCGCGCGTGAAATACGATACCGGGAAGCCCAGCGCCGCGGCGATCGACCTGGCCTCGTTTTCTTTGAAGACGATAAAGCCGTTCTGCAACTTGCTGAGTTTCGATTGGGAGATGTGCGAACGCTCGGACAATTCCCTTTGGGTCATGCCTTCCAGGTGCCGCGCCTGCGCGATTCTTTCGGCGTGGTATTCCGTCATGGCTTTCATCTCCTATCAGCGACGGAGCGATGAGGGAAGCCCATTCTATCGTTCCGCCTGAATCTCAGTGCTCTCGTTTTCGTTTGTGTCGTCGAAGACGAGGTTGGGTAGCAGGTTGTCGTCGTTGTCCTCGATCGGGGTGAAGTCCTTTACCTCCACCGGCCTGTCAAGCAGATCCAGACTGAAATCGTATTTCCTAGCCGATCCCGAGTACGCGTACGGCACGACTTCCAACGGCCGGTATGCCGTGACCGAAATGGCCTTATCCGTTTCCTGCCACGCCAGAATCAGTCTGGTGTCGCTCAAATCCGGGGATACCTCGCCATCGGGCGCGAACAGATCGTCCTGCGAAAGTCTCTTGAGGGCCCCGGCCCCTTTGCAGGTCTCCTGCATGTAGTATGCGCGGGACGCTTTGGTGGCATTCGTCTTAGGCAGCTTGCCCGTCACCGGATCCACGCGGCGCAGGATCGCGCGCAGCCCGGACGAGCCCTCTCTTAGGTGAAGGTATCCGCATTTGTCGGAAAGCACCCAGCTGTCATCGTTCCAGATCCTTGCGCATCGCTGGTTGATCAGACGCGGCATATTCATATTGTTCTGATTGTCCCAGAACAGATCCGACGGATAACGATCCAACAGATCGGCCCGTGCCGCGTTCAGCGTTTCGTACAGCTTCGGGGCGAGGTCCTGCAATGAGTCGGTGAGGGCATGGGCCTCGTCCAGCATCTTGAACTGTTCCGGAGGATAATACACGGCCGCTCCTTTTTCGCGTCATAAATTCCTAATGGAATATTTTACACCCTTATGTAACATTTCGGTATATCGGCATTTCGGTATATACCGATGGCAACCGCCTCCGTAAAAAAAACGAAAAACGGCTAAACGCAGCCGGCAGTACAAGCCGACTGCGTTTAGCCACGTGAATGTCGTCAGCCGACGGTCGCGCCGTCGGTGCCTGATGGCTTCGATGGGGTCGACGGCGTCGGCTGGGGCGTCGGCGTGGAGGGCGTGGAGGGCATCGATGGCGTGGGCGTGGTGGACGCACCTCCTCTTTTCGCGAATCACAACCCCGGATCGCTTCCGGGCAAGCCGGTGCCCTCGTCTGATGGCGTGGGCACGGACCATCCCGGCGAGGCTCCGACCGTATTGGCGGAGGACGACGAGCCTCCCGAAGACGGGCGTCGTCCGGTTCCGGAACCGGATCCGGAACTTCCTTGGGATTGCGATTGGCTTCCTCCCGAATATGAGGGCGTTTGCCGCTGTGAAGCCGATTGGGATTGCGATGCCTGCGCCTGCTGCTGCGCGGCGGCAGCCGCGGCTGCTTCCTGTTCGGCCTTGGCTTTCGCCTCCGCGTCGGCCTTCTCCTTCGCCGCCTTCGATTCGTTGACCTCCTTCACGGCCTTCGCGATGGCGTCCGTGTCACGGGCCTTGACCGCCTTCAGCAGGATCTCCCGGGTCTTGTCGTCCGCCACCCTGCCGTCCGTCTCCTTGTACAGCGCGTTCGCGTCGTCGACGGTCTTGTCGAGTTTGCTGTCGGTGACGGCCTTGGTTGCGGTCTTGAGGTCGGTGAGACGGTTCTTGAGCTCTTTGGTCGTTCTGCGCAGCGCCTCAGTGGTCCTGTCCACGTCTGATACGGCGGCGTCGGGCGCGCAGGAACCCTTGATTGTGGTCGTCTTTGCGTCCAGGAGCCGATTCAACGCGTCAAGCGTCTTGGGATCCGCGACCTGGCCGCGACTGGTGTCCTTCAGTAGTTTGGAGGCTTTGGCCGTGGTCCTGTCCAGGTCGGACTGGACGGTCTTGCGTGTCGCTTCGGCCGAGTCACATGCGCTGATTGCGGTCTCATGCGCCTCTTGCCGCACGGCGGCGGCGTGGCGGGTTTTGATTTGCAGTCCTATCCAGGACACGGCGATGAGGCTCGCGGCCATGACGATCGCGACGAGCGCTTTCCCGACCGGGAAGACGCGGCGAACCTTCAGATCGTCGAGGTCGGCCGAGTAGGTGACGGCCGCCGACAGCCCTCCTGGTCTCTCGGTCTTCCCGGTTTCCGTCGGTTCCGGTTCCGATATGGGCGGGAGGCTCATTGCGGTTGGCTCCGGGTCGGCGACCTGTTCGAGTGCCGCGAAATCACCATCGACGTCCTTCAGGGCCTTCTCCGCGGAATCGTCGGGATGGGACTGTTCCGTTTCCGGTTCGTGGGAAGAACCGGAAACGGAGGATTGCGACCGGGATGGCTCCGGTTCGGCGGTCCGGGTCTCATCCACAGATTCCATAGATGCCGGCACGGGTTCCTGTCCTGGTTCGTCTTCCGGCGGCAGTGGCGCGGATGGTATGGCGACGCGGCGGCGACGGCGCATGGATTCGGGAGGCTTCGGCGCCGCTCCAGCCGCGTCGAAGCCCTGCCTCTGCGCGTTGTGCCACCAGTCGATGAGTGCCGGCCATGCGTGCGGGTGTTCGGCTATGAGGCGCATCCACGGGCGCCAGCCGGGGTCGTTGGCCATGGCGTGCAGCTGGTCGGCAGTGAGTTTGGGGCTGAGGATCGGCTCGCCCGTCTTCCTGTCGGTCCTGATCATTTCTCGTCGTCCTTGTCTTCCTCCGGCGCCTTGTCGCCGAGGACGGTGTACGCGCCTTCGAGCGGCCCGCTGATGCCGGTGCATTTCCAGCCCTTGTCGGCGGTCCATCGCCATGTGAGGGTCCATGGCGATTCAAGGCCGGTCCAGACGCTGCACGTCGCGGTCGTGGAGGTGCCGGCGTTCATGCCGCCGGATGCCTGTACGTCGGGCTGGTCGGCGATTCGGTCGATGGGGATGTTCAGGCCCTGCGCGTCGGATGCGAAGTATCGTTTGATGAGCCGGTCGCGGTCGGCGGCCTTGGAGGTGTATGTGGCGGCGGCCTTCGGGGCGAGCTTCTCGCATACCTCCAATGGTTTCTGGTGTCTTGCGGCCGGCGTGGACGTTGACGTCTCCGCCTTGACGTCGGATGCCGCGAGCTTGTTCCGATTTTCCGTGCCGGACGGATGCATGAGGATGAAGGCGATGTTCGCGACGACCATGAGAACGACGGCCGCGGTCGTGGCCGCGATGATGAGGATGTTCCTTTTGCGCTCGTCCATTTCCCTTTCCTTCCTAGTGAATGAAGCTGACGCCGCCGCCCATGGCCTTGAGGTCGGACGCGCTGATCGTCTCGGTGACGACCGCCATCCAGCCTTTGCCGGATTGGCTGATGAGGATCGAGCCGTCGGAGTTGACCTGTTCGACGACCGCGACATGGCCGTAGTATCCGCTGGAGCCGTGCACGCCGGGCTCGAAGCAGATCACGTCGCCGGGCTTCGGGCTCCGGCCAACCTTGTATCCGAGGCGGGCTGCGGTGTCGTTCCATTGGCCTCCGTTGCCCATGTGCGCGTCGACGGGTTTGCCGATCTGGTTGCGTCGCATCGCGGCCCACCAGGTGCACTGGTAGGTGTCGTAGTCGGGGAAGCGCGTGTAGTGCAGGCCCATGGCCTCAATGTTCACGTGCCAGCTGTCGCTCATGACGAGTTTCGGGCTCAGCGCGCCGACGGTCGGACCCGAATCGCCGGTACCGCCCGAGGAGGTGTACTTGGTCCGGGCCAGGTCGACGATCCGTTTCACGTAGTTGGTGGTCTCCGTGAAGGGCGGTATGCCGCCGTATTTCAGGACGCTGCCAAGGCCGGCGTTGTAGGCGGCGAGGGTCAGCTGGAGCGTGTCGCCGGTCAGTTTCCCGGACTTCTTGGCCGTCTCGACCTGCGAGGCGAGGCCGCACATGTAGTTGCCCTGGCTCCAGATCGCGTCGTGCGGGTT
>JAIHTM010000116.1 GCA_022713905.1 Collinsella sp. | reverse complement strand
CCCCGACCTGATCCTGTCAGAGTTTGGCAACGTAACGTTTTAGCGCATCGGCGCGGTGACCTTGCGGGGCTGCCGCGCCCGTTGCTTGCCTGCCGCCGGCGGAGCGGCTATCATACCCACCGTCGTCTCAAGACCGGGGCGGCCGAGCAGTTCGGGTCCGATATCCTGCTCGTTAAACCTAAAACCAAAGGAGTACATAATGATCAAGAAGGTCATGGAGGACTACAAGGTCCTGTTGCGGAGCATTCCCGCGGCAACGGTTTCGCTGTTTATCGTGAGCGTCATCATGATGAACCTGCTGGCCAACAAAGAGCTCATCAGCCTGCCGTATCTGGCGCTCGACTGCGGCTTTGTGGTGAGCTGGGTCTCGTTTTTGTGCCAGGACATGATCTGCAAGCGCTTTGGCGCCAAGGCATCCATCAAAATCTCTATCCTCGCACTGCTGGTTAATCTGGCCGTGAGCCTGTGCTTTTGGCTGTGCTCGCTCACGCCCGGCATGTGGGGCGCCTACTACGACACGGGCATGATCGAGGTCAACACCGCCCTCAATGCCACGATCGGCGGCACCTGGTACGTGGTGTTTGGCTCGTCGCTGGCCATGCTCACCTCTGCCGTGGTCAACTCTACGCTCAACCAGTCGCTCGGCCGCATGCTCAAAAAGAATAACTTTGCGAGCTTTGCCTTCCGTTCCTATGTGTCCACGGGCATTGGCCAGTTTATCGACAACCTGGTCTTCGCTATTGTGGTGAGCCACACGTTCTTTGGCTGGACCTGGGTGCAGGTGCTTATGTGCTCGTTGACCGGCGCTGTCGCCGAGCTGCTGTGCGAGGTCTTTCTGAGTCCCGTGGGTTACAAGGTCGTGCGCGGCTGGGAGCGCGAGAACGTGGGCGCCGAGTACCTTGAGCGCCACGCAACTGCCTAAGGAGCCAATATGCAGGTGTTGATCACGGGCGCTTCGGGCGGCATTGGAGCCGCGTGCGTGCAGCGCTTTTTGGACGAGGGCCACGAGGTGGTGGGTTTCGATTTGCTGCCGGCCGCGGTCGAGCATGAGCGCTACCGTCACCTGATTGTGGACGTCCGTGAGCCGGACACGTTTCCGGACGACCTGGAGCCCCAGGTAATCGTGAACGTCGCCGGGACACAGGACTCGGCCGACGACATCGCCGCCAACTTGACGGGCACCATTAACGTGACCGAGCGCTATGCCTTTGTGGGGGAGGGCCTTGCCGCCAAGCCGGCACCGGCGATCCAGTCCGTGGTCAACGTGGGCTCGGCGAGCGGACACACGGGGTCGGAGTTCCCTGCATACGCGGCCAGCAAGGGCGGCATTATCGCCTATACCAAGAACCTCGCAAACCGTCTGGCGCCGCAGGCCATCGCCAACAGTGTGGACCCGGGCGGCGTTATCACGCCGCTCAACCGTTGCGTGATGGAAGATGAGCGTCTGTGGGCCCAGATTATGGAGCTCACGCCGCTCAAGCGCTGGGCCACGGCGCAAGAAATCGCCGAGTGGATTTACTTTGTGGGTGTGATCAACCGGTTTATGACCGGGCAGAGTCTGCTTATCGATGGCGGCGAGGCCGGCTGCACACAGTTTATTTGGCCCGAGTAACAGACGCGCCCGATGGCAAAGCCGTCGGGCGCATTTTTGATGTATCGATTTTTAGCCGAGGCAAGTCCAGTTGACGGGGCTCGAGTCATGCTGTTTGAGTAGCCGATTGGCGGCCGAGAAGGGGCGCGACCCCATAAAAGCCGGGAGTTCCGTCGTTGCCCGGTTCGCCGAAAGCGGCGAGGGGTGCGTGGATGCCAAGCAAAACTTGCTGGTCACCTCTCCCGCGCCAGTCGCGGCGAGCTTGCCCTCGACCATCTGCTGGGCAAAACGGCCCCAGGCCAAAAAGACTACGGGCTGGGACAGCAGGCAACAGCGCTCGATGATGTAGTCGGTCAGGGTGCTCCAACCCAGCTTGGCGTGTGAGTTGGCGGCGTGCTCGCGCACGGTGAGTGTGGTGTTAAGGAGCAGAACGCCCTGCTGCGCCCATGGCGTTAGGTCGCCCGTGGCAGGAATGGAGCAGCCCAGGTCCGCATTGAGTTCCTTGTAGATGTTGCGCAGGCTCGGCGGCAGCTTGGTCTGCGTCGCGGGAACCGAGAATGACAGTCCCATGGCTTGGTTGGGCCCGTGATAGGGGTCTTGGCCCAAGATGACAACCTTGACTTGGTCTGCCGGCGTGTAGGCGAGGGCGTTGAGGATGTCGTCTTGTGCCGGATAAATCGTCTGCTCGGCACGCAAAAGGGCGATGCGCTCGAGCAGCTGGTTCGTGGTGTCACGTACCGGCTGCGGCGCATCGCCCAACCAAGTTGCTATGTTGCGGTCGCGAGTTGCGGTGTCCATGGAGCTCCTTATACGTAGATGCTTTGCTGGCATCTATTGTAAGGGCGGCCGGAGGCCTTTACGCTGCGACTGCGCGAGGAGCGGGGATTAGGAGGCGTGCTCGGGCGCTCCGGCCAAGCGAGCGTGGCTGCGGGCGCGAAGGCGCGGAAGCTCGACCGTTGCCACCATGACGCCGGTGAGGATGAGGGCAGCGCCAAAGAAGGCGATGGGGCTCAGGACCTCGCCAACCAGGAAAAACGAGAAGACGGCGGAGCAAACCGGCTCGAGCGAGAAGGCGAAGCCCGTGGTCTCGGCGGGCACGTGGGGCTGCACGAGCGTCTGGGTAATGAAGCCGTAGGCAGAGCAGATGAGCGCGAGTGCAACGACGACGATAACCTCGTTAGGCGTGCTGGGAAGCGTGAAGCCGCCAAAGGTGAACGCGGCGATGCCCGAGAACAGGCCGCCGAAGCCCAGCTGCCAAACACCCAGGGACAGCGGGTCGACTTCTTCGACAAAACGCTTGGCGACGATGATGTGGCCGGCATAGACAAAGGCGGAGAGCAGCATAATGAGCGCGCCGGGGTTGAGGCTGGTAAAGTCGGCACCCGAAAGCAGCAACATGCCGCAGGTGACGATGGCGGTACCGATGAGTACCTTGCGCTCCGGGGCGCGACGCAGCAGGGCGGCGTTGGCAAACGGCACGATCACGACCGTCAGGCTCTGCAAAAAGCCGGCGGTGGAGGCAGACGTGAGGCTGGAACCCAAGCACATGCAGGTGAGCTCGGTTGCCATGATGGCGCCGATAATGGCGGCGCGGACCATGAGGTCGCGGTTGATGCGGAACGCGTGCTTGTGGAAGAGCAGCAGGCAGGCCGCGAAGGCGATGAAGCAACGCAGTGCGACGATGCTCGTGGCGTTCATGCTGTCCATGCCGATCTTCATGAGGGGGTACGAAAAGCCCCATGCGACGGGAACGGAAAATGAGAGCGCGATTGCTTTTTTGCGATCCATGGGACTCCTTTTGTTACAGAACGGTTTCGCAAAAAGGATTCTGCGCCCAGATATGGATGTAGTAAAGCGAATGTATCTTCAGTATGATTAAGCAACGCTAAAGTAAGTGCGAAAAGCGCCGGCAAAACGTTTTACGGCTGCATCGATATGGAGGCACAATGGCATCGCGGTATCAAATTGTTTGTATGGTGGTCGATCGCGGCAGCCTTAAGAGCGCGGCCGACGAGTTGGGGTATACGCAGAGTGCGGTGAGCCAGGCGGTCAAGGCGCTCGAACGTGAGCTGGGCACTACGCTTATCGAGCGCGGCAAGCAGGGTGTTTCGCTTACGCGCGATGGCAAACAGTACCTGCCGTACCTGCGCCAGATTGTGACCGCCGAGGCCGAGCTTGAGGGCAAGCGCCAGGAGTTGCTGGGGCTTTCGTCGACTGATATTCGCATTGCGACGTTTACCAACGTGAGCCGTACCGTGCTGCCGCGCGTGATCCGCGACTTTGGAACGCTGCATCCGGGCGTGCGCTTTACCCTCAAGCAGGGCGATTACACGCGCAATGCCCAGTGGGTGCACGATGGCGTGGTTGATTTTTGCTTTACGGCGCGCGGGTTTACCACTGGACTCCAAAAGCGCGTGGTCTATCACGATGAGCTCGTGGCGCTGCTGCCAGCGACGCATCCGTTGACGGCAAAGGAAAAGGTCACGCTTGCCGATTTGGCATCCGAGCCATTTGTTCTGCTGGATGAGGGCGAACAGAGCCTGGTGCTCGACGCGTTTGCCGCGCATGGGTTGTCACCGCATGTGACAAGCGAGGTCACCGACGACTACACCATCATGGCGATGGTGGAGGAGGGCCTAGGCGTGAGTATGCTCTACCGCCGTACTGTCGAAGGCATGAGGGCCGATATTCGCGTGCGGCCCATCGTGCATGCCCCCTCGCGCGACGTGGTGGCGGCCTGGCGCAGCTGGGACACCATGCCCATTGCTACCAGGCGCTTTATCGACTACATGAGCTCGCATATCGTCAATTAGCGATTGCGTGGCGCTCGGGGTTTCGCCTAACGCGCCCCTGCCTTGGCCTGGGCCAGACGGTAGGTGCGCGCGGGGTGGCAGAGCAGCACGGCTACGACCATAAAGAACGCCGTGGTGCCCAAGCTGATGGGATAGACCATCATGATGTTCGCAAAGGTGCGGAAGTGCGGGAAGACGCAGAACACCCAGTAGAAGCGGATGCCGCAGACGCAGATCATGGTGATGAGGGCGGGCATGAGCGAGATGCCAAAGCCGCGCAGGTAGCCGGACATGTTTTCGTAGAACATGCTAAAGGCGTACGCGGGGAAGATCGAACATACGCGGATATAGCCGATCGAGACGATATTGGGATCGCTGTTAAAGAGCGACAAGATCTCGCGTCCCAAGCCGACGATAATGACGATGGTAGTGAGCGCGACAATGCCGCCTTCGACCAGACAGACCTTGAGCGTCTTGGTGCAGCGATCGATCTGGCGCGCGCCGTGGTTCTGTCCCACAAAGGTGGTGCAGGCCTGGCTAAAGCTGTTAAGCAGGTTGTAGCACACGTACTCCAGGCTCATTGCCGCGCTGGAGGCTGCCATGACCTCGGTGCCCAGGCTGTTGATGGCGGACTGGATAATGATGTTGGCGACAGCAAAGACGGCGCTCTGGACACCGGCGGGCAGGCCAATCTTGACGATGCGCTTGAGGGCGACGGGGTCGATAGCCAGGTCGCGCGGGGTGACGCGGACGACGGAGTCGGTCTTGAGCAGGCGGATAAAGAGTGTGACGGCGCTCGTCGTATAGGCGATGGCGGTGGCGATGGCCACACCTGCCACGCCCCAATGGAGCACGGGGACAAAGATGAGGTCCAAGCCAATATTGAGGACGGTGGACACAGCAAGCGCCTGGAGCGGCATGCGGGTGATACCGACGGAGCGGAAGATGGCGGCTTCGAAGTTGTAGAGCAGAATCGAGGGCATGCTCAGCAAAAAGACGCGCAGGTAGAGTGATGCGAGCGGCATGGTCTCGGCAGGGACGTTGAGCGCGGCGAGCATGGGCTCGGCAAAGATCTCGCCCAGAGCGATGACGACAAAGCCCGCGAGCGCCATTAAAATCGAGGTATGGACGGCGCGTTTGACCATGTTCTGATCGTTGCGGCCGATAGCGTTGGCGATGACCACGTTGGAGCCAAGCGACATGCCAATAAACAGGTTGAGCATAAGACTGGTAAGCGGAACATTGGAGCCGACCGCCGCCATGGCGAGGGTTCCCTGGTCGCCCGAGAAATTACCGATGATGACCGTGGCGATGAGGTTCGACAGCTGCTCCAAGATGCTCGTGGCGGCCACGGGGAAGGCGAACAGGGGAATATTGCGCCACAGCGAGCCGGTGGTCATGTCAATGTGCTTAGATACGGTGTCAGCCATGCGCTCTCAATCTCTAACATGCTCTTTCGTGCTTATTTGCGCAGACGATGATACTCCTAATCGACTAGTCATTGGGGACGTTCTAAAACGACTAGTCATTCAAGAACGTCTCCAATGACTAGGTGGGGAAGGCGTGCGACAATGGTGGGCGTTGTGTAGTCCGCGCTAAGGAGTTGCCATGTTGTTGTGTCCCGTTTGCCATGAGCCGCTGGTGGATGACGAACGCGGTACTGTGTGCGCGGGCGGACACTGGTTTGACCGTGCGCGCGAGGGCTATCTATATCTGCTGCGCTCGTCCAAGAGCGGCGACTCCATGGGCGATCCCAAGTCGCAGGCACGCAGTCGTCGTGACTTTCTAAACCGTGGCTACTATGCGCCGTTGCGCGATGCAATGGTCGAGCTGGTGCGCAAGCAGACGTCTGGGTGTGCCGCGTCTACGAACGGCCCTATAGCGCTGCTCGATATTTGCTGCGGTGAGGGCTACTACACCAGCGCCATGGGCGCGGTGCCGGGGGTGGATGCTTACGGCTTTGACCTGGGCAAAGAGATGGTGCGCCTGGCCGCCAAGCGCGGCGATGCGACCTACTTCGTGGCCAACATGAAGGACATCCCCGTGGCCGATGGCGCCTTCGATATGGTGACCGAGCTCTTTGCCCCCTTTAACGAGCGTGAGTTTGCCCGCGTGCTGGCGCCGGAGGGCTCGCTCTACACCGTGGTGCCGGGTGCCCGCCATCTGTTTGGGCTTAAGGAAGTGCTCTACGATACTCCGTACCTTAACGACGAGAAGCTGCCGAAGACCACCGAGCTCGAGTTAGTCGGAACGCAGCGGGTGTCTGCGAATATTACGCTTCAGACCCAAGCCGACATCGAAGCGGTGTTCCAGATGACGCCGTACTACTACCGCACACGACCCGCCGATAAAGAGCGCCTGGCAAACTTGGATACCCTTCAAACCGACATCGACTTCATCATCGCCGAGTACCGTTGCAGCTAACAACCTGCCAAAAAGGGACAGGTTTATTTTGGTAGGTTTTATCTGGGCAAACGCAAAGGGCCGACCGCGGAGATGCGCGATCGGCCCTTTTTAGTTGCTTGGCTGTAGAGGTTATGAGAAGCGAGCGCCTACAGGCGATCCTTGTTCTCGGCCTTGACGTCGTGTGCCTGCTGAACAAAGAACAGGTCGTACACCACGATGACAAAGGCACCATAGTTGATGGCGTCGCCGCCGAACGCGGGGAGCGTGAGCACGGCCTGCGCAATCGTGGCGACCGCGGCGATGATGCCGAGCTTAAACGCGCCATCCACCTGCGAAGGCTTGTTGGCGCCCTTGATGCCCGCAACGCCCGCGGCGAGGTCGATGAGACCCTTGGCGATAAGCACGACCGCGGCGAGCATGGCGTTCGGTCCGTAGGTGGACTCGAGCTTGCCGGTCGCGATGCCGGCGATTCCGATAACCAGGCTGGCGATGCCCAAAACAAAATAGATGAGGGCAAGGATTTTGAGTGTCTTGCGAGTGAAGCTCATGGCTGGTCCTTTCGATACGAGTACGCCAACCTGGCGCACCCAATGTGCTGCACATATGGTGAAGCACATTGTAGTTCAACGGGGCGATGCATGCGTTTGAAAGCGTCTCTTGCCTGCACGGTCCAACCTTTCAAAAAGGAAAGCCAGCTGTAAGGCAAATCGATGGCAGCCCATGTGCGGCGCTGCGATGATGAGGTCGTAACAAGGAGCTGGTCTCAAGGAGGAGTCATGATGTACGGAGCAGGGCAAGTGCGTGAGCCGCGGTCGT
>JAIHTM010000115.1 GCA_022713905.1 Collinsella sp. | reverse complement strand
ACCTGAACAAGCACGGGCGTCTCTCGGGCGGTACCGTGGTGCCGACGATCGCCAGCAACTTTGGCCTGATCAAGTCGTTGGAGCTTGCCGGCCTGAGTGCCGTGACCAGCGGCGTGGGCGACCGTCACGTGTATGCCAAGATGCGCGAGGGCGGCTACAGCCTGGGCGGCGAGCAGACGGGCCATACGATCTTTGGCGATATCGAGCGCACGGGCGACGGCATTATGACCTCCCTGCGCGTTATGGAAGTGATTCGCGCCGAGCGCGAGACGCTCTCGCAGCTCACGGCTCCGTGCAAGCTGCTGCCGCAGGCGCAGGTTGCCGTGCGCGTGGCCGACAAGGACGCCGCGCTCGAGAACATGGGCGTGCAGAATGCGATCGCCGAGGCCGAGGCCGCGCTGGCGGGCGAGGGCCGCGTGCTCGTGCGCAAGAGCGGAACCGAGTCGGTTATCCGCGTGCTGGCCGAGGCGCCCGACCAAGCATCTGCCGATGCCGCCATGAAGCGCATCGCCGCCGCGCTGGAAGCTCTGTAAGGTAGTCGTTGGGGACGTTCTTAAACGACTAGGTGGAAAGGGGGCGCCGCGGATTGGTTCCGCGGCGTCCCCTTTGCGTTGGCGTGTCGGTTATGCCTTACAGCTCGTAGAGCGTGGTGAACTTGTCCTGCAGGTAGCTGCAGTAGTAGCGGGCATCGAACGCCATGCCGCACGCGCCCTTGATGAGCTCCGGCGCGTCCTTGGCGCGGCCCCACTGCCAAATGTGCTCGCCCAGCCAGGCGCGGACGGGTGTCAGGTCGCCGCTCGCACAGGCGCCGTTGAGGTCGACACCGTCGCGGCACATGGCCGGCACAAACATGGCGTCGTAGGCGCTGCCCAGCGCATAGGTGGGGAAGTAGCCAAACGAGCCGCCGCTCCAGTGCGTATCCTGTAGGCAGCCGTGCGTGTCGTCGGGAACGGGAATGCCCAGGTACTCATCCATGAAGCGGTTCCAAAGCGCGGGGATGTCCTTGGCCGTGGCCTCGCCGGCAAACAGCATGCGCTCGATCTCGTAGCGCACCATAACGTGCAGCGGATAGGTGAGCTCGTCGGCCTCGGTGCGGATCAGCGAAGGCTGCGCGATGTTCACGGCGTGGTAGAGCGTGTCCTCGTCGACGTCGCCGTAGACCTCGGGTGCGTGGCGGCGCAGCACCTCGAGCAGCGGTCCCATAAAGGCGCGGCTGCGACCCACGGTGTTCTCGAAAAAGCGGCTCTGGCTCTCGTGGATGCCCATGGAGGTGCCGCCCTCAAGACAGGTGCGCGCATAGGCGGGATTGACGCCCAGCTCGTACATGGCATGTCCCGCCTCGTGGATGATGCTGTAGACGTTGGAGATGCAATCGTTCTCGTAGATGTGTGTCGCGATGCGCGCGTCACCCACGGCAAAGCCCTCGCTAAACGGGTGTTCGGTAAAGGCAAGCGTGGTGTCGTTCAGGTTCAGGCCGACGAGCTTCATAAGGTCGAAGCTCATGGCGCGCTGGGCGGCCTCGGGCACGCGGGCGTGCAAAAAGTCGGCAGCGGGCTGCTGGCCGCGCTCGCCGATGGCGTGCACGAGCGGCACGACCGTCGCCTTGACCTCATCGCAAAACGCATCGAAGCTCTCGGCAGAAAGGCCGCGCTCGTACTGGTCGAGCCAAACGTCGTATGGGTCGCGCTTGGGGTCCATGAGTTCGGCCTGATGCTTAAGTTGGGCGACGATTTTATCCACATAGGGCTCAAAACTCGCCCAGTCGTTGGCCGTCTTGGCCTTGTGCCACACGGCGTCGGCCTCGCAGGTGAGCCTGGTCCAGGCCTCGGCCTCCTCGGTAGGAATAACGCTTGCCTCGCGCTGGTCGCGGCCGAGCACGCGGATCTCGTCGAGCAGCTGCGGGTCGTCTACGTGTCTGCCTGCAACCGTCTCGCGCGCTAACGAGCGTACGAGCTCAACGGACTTCTCGCTGGTCAGTAGCTTGTGATGCTCGCCGGCAAGCGTGCCCATGGCGTCGGCACGGGCGGCAGCACCGTTGGCAGGAGCAATCGTCGCTCCATCGAACTCGGCAATCTTGAGCAGGTACTCGCGAGTCCACAGCTTGCCCTCGAGTTTGCGGAACTTTTTGACGGCCTTGTCGACTTTAGCAGCCTTGACGCCCTTGACAGCCTTTGCCACGGCGGCCTGGGCCTTCTTATCGAGTTTCTTTCCCATACCGTATCCTTAATCTCGCAGGCCGAGCGCCGCAGGCGGGTGCGCGGCCAATTTGCACAGCTACCTGCCTTGTACCCAGCGCGAACAAAACGGAACGCGGCGATGCGCTCGCGAAATGTGTTATCCTATAGCCCAATGCGTTGACGGAGAGGGTTTTGCCCGCCGCGTCGCCGGCAAGAGAGGGAAGGTCATGGGCTGCAAGCCTTCCTGCGGTGGCAAGGGCCAAGCGTTCACTTCCGAGCAGCGACCTCAACGGGCGCGCGGCCAGCGGCGGCGATGTCCCCAGTAGGGAAGCCGTGAGCCTCGCGACAAGGGGCAAAGAGTGGGCGCGGCGGGCCAGACATCCGTCGGGTCAAACAAGGTGGTACCGCGGAATTCAACCGTCCTTGGGCAATGCACATGCCCGAGGACGGTTTTTTGTTACCGAACCGGGCCGCGTTTTCGCAACGTCAGACGGCGGCAGCCGCCTCGGCAAGCGGGGAACGCGAGAGACGAAAGGGAAGACATGAGTCTGATTGATGATCTGGTCAAACTCGAGGAAGAGGCCAAGGAGCTCGTCACTAGCGCCGACGACGCCGCCAAGCTCGAGGCTGCGCGCGTTGAGCTGCTCGGTCGCAAGGGCCGTATCACCGGCCTGATGCGCATGATGGGCAAGCTCGCCCCCGAGGATCGTCCCATGATGGGCAAACGCGCCAACGAGATGCGCCAGCTGATCGAGGGCATGCTCGACGAGCGCACCACCGAGATGAAGGCCGCCGCCCTCAAGCACGCACTCGAGCACGAGGCCGTCGACATCACGCTGCCGGGCATCCGTCCGCAGATCGGTCACCAGCACCTGATCAAGCAGATCATCGAGGAGGCCGAGGACATCTTCTGCGGCATCGGCTACACCGTCGAGTCCGGCCCCATGGTCGATACCTCCTACTACAACTTCACCGCGCTCAACGCGCCCATGGATCACCCGAGCCGCTCGGCTCGCGACACGTTCTATGTGGTCGACAACAACCCCGGTAGCGTCGCGCACCCCGAGGCTCACGCCCACGGCGAGTCCGACGTGCTGCTGCGCACCCAGACCTCGGGCGTGCAGATCCACACCATGGAGTCGCAAAAGCCGCCCATCTACATGATCTGCCCGGGCACCGTCTATCGTCCCGACACGGCCGACGCCTGCCACCTGCCGCAGTTCAACCAGATTGAGGGCCTGGTCGTCGACGAGGGTATCACCTTTGGCGATCTTAAGGGCACGCTCGACTACTTTGTTAAGTGCATGTTTGGCGAGGACCGCAAGACGCGCTACCGTCCGCACTTCTTCCCCTTCACCGAGCCTAGCTGCGAGGTGGACGTGAGCTGCCACGTCTGCGGCGGCAAGGGCTGCAACTTCTGCAAGCACAGCGGCTGGATCGAGATCCTGGGCTGCGGCATGGTCGACCCCAACGTCCTGATCAACTGCGGCATCGACCCCGAGAAGTACACCGGCTTCGCCTTTGGTATTGGCGCCGAGCGCGTCGCGGCACTGCGCTACGACCTGCCCGACCTGCGCACGTTGATGACTGGTGACATGAGGTTCTTGAACCAGTTCTAGAACGCTTTCTTCTTAGTTGCAGTTTCCGGCTCAAAGCCGCATTTATGAAAGGAGACCAGTTAGATGCGTGTTTCTTACGACTGGCTCAAGACCATGATCGATATTCCGGAGGATCCCAAGACCCTTTCGGACGAATATATCCGTACCGGCACCGAGGTCGAGGCGATCGACACCGTGGGCGAGTCCTTCGACCACGTGGTGACCGCCAAGGTGCTCACCAAGATCCCGCACCCCGATAGCGACCACATGTATGTGTGCTCGGTCGATGTGGGCGACAAGAATCTCGACGCCGACGGCAATCCCGCTCCGCTGCAGATCGTCTGCGGCGCGCAGAACTTCGAGGCCGGCGACCACATCGTCACGGCCATGATTGGCGCCGTGCTTCCCGGCGACGTCAAGATCAAGAAGAGCAAGCTTCGCGGCGTCGTGTCCATGGGCATGAACTGCTCCGCGCGCGAGCTCGGCCTGGGTGGCGACCACTCCGGCATCATGATCCTGCCCGAGGATACGCCCTGCGGCATGCCGTTTGCCGAGTACGTGGGCTCGAGCGACACCGTGCTCGACTGTGAGATCACGCCCAACCGTCCCGACTGCCTGTCCATGATCGGCATGGCCCGCGAGACCGGCGCCATCTTCGACCGCGATTTCCACGTTGAGCTGCCCGCTATCAAGGCGGAGACCGGCCGCGCGACCGACGACGAGCTTTCGGTCGAGATCGCCGACGAGGGCCTGTGCGACCGCTACGTCGCCCGCATCGTGCGCAACGTGAAGGTCGGCCCCTCGCCCGACTGGATGGTCAAGCGCCTCAACGCCCTGGGCGTGCGCCCGCACAACAACATCGTCGACATCACCAACTACGTGATGATGCTCACTGGCCAGCCGCTGCACGCCTTTGACCTGGACACCTTTGCCGAGCGCGATGGCCACCGTCGCGTGGTGGTTCGCGCCGCCCAGCAGGATGAGAAGTTCACGACGCTCGACGGCGAGGAGCGCACGCTTGACGCCGGCATGGGCCTCATCACCGACGGCGAGCGTCCCGTGGCGCTGGCCGGCGTTATGGGCGGCATGGATTCCGAGATCGAGGACGACACCGTCGACGTGATGGTCGAGAGCGCCTGCTTCAACGCCGGTCGCACCTCGCACACCAGCCGCGACCTGTCGCTGATCTCCGACGCCTCCATCCGCTTTGAGCGCCAGGTCGACGAGACCGGCTGCGTGGATGTCGCCAACGTTACCTGCGCGCTCATCGAGGAGATCGCCGGTGGCAAGGTTGCTCCCGGCTACGTTGATGTGTTCCCCGCGCCCAAGACCATCGATAGCATCAAGCTGCGCTTGGCCCGCGTGCACGCCATCTGCGGCGCCGACATCGAGCCCGATTTTATTGAGCGTTCGCTCACCCGCCTGGGCTGCACCGTCGAGCGCGACGGCGAGGACTTTATGGTTACCCCGCCGAGCTTCCGTCCCGACCTGCCGCGTGAGATCGACCTGATCGAGGAGGTCCTGCGCCTATGGGGCATGGGCCGCGTTACGGCGACCATCCCGGCTGCCAAGAACCACATCGGCGGCTTGACCCGCGAGCAGAAGCTTACCCGTAAGGTCGGCGAGATCCTGCGCGCCTGCGGCCTCAACGAGACCACGACCTTTGGCTTTGCCGCCCCGGGCGACCTGGAGAAGATCGGTATGTCCACCGAGGGTCGCGGTTGCTCCGTGGTGCTCATGAATCCGCTGGTAGCCGAGCAGACCGAGATGCGCCGCTCGCTGTTGCCGGGCCTGCTGCAGTCCGTGGCCTACAACGAGGCGCACGGTACGCCCAACGTGCACCTGTACGAGGTCGGCAGCCTGTTCCACGGTCGCGAGAACGCCAGCCTGCCCAAGGAGACCAAGTCCGTGGCGGGCGTGCTCTCGGGCCAGTGGAGCGAGAAGTCTTGGAACATGAAGTACCGTAAGCTGCGTTTCTTCTTTGGCAAGGGCATTGTCGAGGAGCTGCTCGCCCAGCTGCGCATCGAGAAGGTTCGCTTCCGTCCCGCCGAGGGCGAGGGCTATGCCTTCTTGCAGCCGGGCCGTGCCGCCGAGGTTCTGTCCGGCGGCACCGTGCTGGGCTGGGTCGGCGAGATTCACCCCAAGGCGCGCGAGGCTATGGGCATCGATGAGGTCGTCGTTGCCTTTGAGCTCGACTTGGACAAGCTGATCAAGGGCGCCCGCAACCAGGAGAACTACCGCGAGTTCTCGCAGTACCCGGCCGTTGAGCACGACCTTGCTATCGTGGTCGACAACACTGTGACCTGCGAGGATCTTGAGCGTCGTATTACGAGTGCCGGCGGCAAGCTGCTCGAGGGCGTGCGTCTGTTCGATGTCTACCGCGATCCGGTCCGCGTGGGCGTGGGCAAAAAGTCCATGGCCTTTGCGCTTACGTATCGCTCCGACGACCACACGCTCACCAGCGAAGAGGTCGAAAAGGCGCACCAGAAGATCGTCACCAAGGTGTGCAAGGGCGTAAACGGCGAGGTCCGCGGCTAGGTCTTGCGCTGGGGTATGGGTCAGCGGTGGCTGCTGCCGAATCCTACGTGACTGCTATGGCCGGTATAAGGCGCTGCTGAGCCTGCATATATGACACGCGCATTACATAACGGCGTGCTGCTTTGTCGGCAGTGCGCCGTTTTGCTATGATAGCCCGCGGCGTGTTACGAATCTGACAATACGTAACACTGGCAAGGTGATTCAAGCGGCGTTGCAATTCCGTGCGCCGATAACCGGGAGGCGTACATGCACATTCCAGATAATTATCTGTCCCCGCAGACCGATGCCGTCATGGCGGTGGCGATGGTGCCCGTTTGGGTCCACTGCATCAAGAAGGTGCGCGCCACGCTCGATCGCGAGCATATGGCTTTCCTGGGTATCTGCGCCGCGTTCTCCTTCCTGCTCATGATGTTCAACGTGCCGCTGCCTGGCGGCACCACAGGCCACGCCGTCGGCGGCGCCCTCATTGCGCTGCTGCTAGGCCCCGAGGCCGCGGCTATCGCTGTCTCGGTCGCGCTGGCGCTGCAGGCGCTGCTGTTTGGCGACGGCGGCATCCTGTCCTTTGGCGCCAACTGCTTTAACATGGCCTTCGTGCTGCCGTTTGCCGCTGCTATCGTGTTTCGTGCGCTCAACAGCCGTTTGCATGGCAAGGGCTGGGGCACCTCGGTTTCGGCCGTCGTAAGCGGCTGGGTCGGCCTGTGTCTGGCGGCCCTGTGCGCGGCAATCGAGTTTGGTATTCAGCCGATGCTCTTTACCAACGCTTCGGGCGCGCCGCTGTACTGCCCCTTCCCGCTGTCCGTGGCTATTCCGGCCATGTTGATCCCGCATATGCTGGTTGCCGGCGTGATCGAGGGCGTGGCGACGGCCGCCATCTACGGTTTCATTAAGAAGACGGCGCCGAGTGTTATCGTCGGGCCCGAGGCCGTCGATGGACAGCTTGCCGGCGATGGTACTGCCAAGAAGACCTCGCTGGTCCCCACGCTCATTCTGGTCGCCGTGCTTGTCGTGGCTACGCCGTTCGGCTTGCTTGCCACAGGTGACGCATGGGGCGAGTGGGACGCCGAGGGCGCCGCGACTGCCGTTCAGGAGGCTGGTGACGACAGTCTGCAGGCTTCGGTCGGCCTCGATACCCCGACCTTTGCCGACGCTCTGCCTACGGGTGATTACCTGCAGGCTTATTCCGAGGAGCAGGGTCTTGGCTTTGCCGGTCAGGCTGCCATGTATATCCTGTCCGGTGTGATTGGCGTGGCGGTGCTCACCATCGCATTCCGCCTGGTCTCGCTGACGGTTAAGGAAAGCGGTGCTCATGGCAATAGCCGAGCTGCCTAGCTGGCTTGCAGCCGAGGAGCGATACGAGCCCGCGGGGGCTCGGCATCGTGTGATGCAAAAGAA
>JAIHTM010000114.1 GCA_022713905.1 Collinsella sp. | reverse complement strand
TAGCGATACAGGTTCATGGCATCTCCTTGATGGGGTCTTCGTACGGCAGACATCGAGAAGCCTATCATCATTCAAATCGACGGTGAAACCCACGCATGCTCGACAATACACAAAATCTTCACAAGAGGATTGGGCTTACGCATACGCTCCGCCTGAATAACGGTCCGGGGATGAATCAGGGGCGAGCTAGGGGTTGCGTCTCGTGTTTCCGTCATGATGTCTGGCGAAGACTCATAATAGAACACACATTATGCTGCTGCAGCAGCCAGTCCTTGCAGAACAATGTCATGACAAAGGCCTGAGAAGACGACTTCTCAGGCCTTATCCGTACCGCTCCCCCAGTCGCTTGTAGCGACAGCTCCCCTCGAAGAGGGGAGCCAGAGAAACACTTACTTGGAGACGTTGAACTTGAACTCGGCGTCTTACCGGTCTTCTTCGTCCCGCCTTGCCGCGGATATTCAATCGCATCGCAGGGGTGACTTCCTCGATCATTTGACAGACCGACCGACGGTCTGTATGCTTGACGGGGACATGAACGAAAGGCAGGCCATCCGCATGGCGCACGATATACATTCCGGAGACACCGAACGACGAATCCTCGATTCCGCCCGCAGGCTCTTCGCTGAAAAGGGCTACGAGAAGACGTCCATCCAGGACATCCTGAACGACCTGGGACTGTCCAAGGGCGGGCTCTACCACCACTTCAAATCGAAGGAGGCGATTCTCGACCGGCTGAACGCCGACGAGTGGGCCGTAACCGCGCGTCTTCTCGACAAACTCATCGAGCGCAAGGACATGAGTGCGCTTGAGAAGCTGCGCGCGCTCATCGTTTCCGCTGTGGACGCCCCCGATCATCTGGACCTGGTCCGTTCCCAGCTGGCGCTGCTCAAGGATCCTGCGTTCTTTACGGCGAACATGCGCTTCTGGTCGACGAGACTGCCGGAGTCCTTCCGCTCGCTCATCGATATGGGCGTGCAGGACGGCTCCATTCCCACGGCATACCCCGAGGAGGCGGCGCAACTGCTCTCGCTCCTCGGCAACTACTGGCTCATGCCCTGCTTCTACCCCGCCGATCATGCCGGCATGGAACACCGCATCCGCTGCCTCGCCACGATGCTCGACGCCATCGGCGCGCCAGTGTTCGACGAGACGCTCATCCTGCGGACGACCGAAGAGCTCACGGCCCTGACGCCGGAAGAGGATACGGCGTCCGCATAGGAGACGCGCCCGGGTGCGCCGCATCTTGCACATCCTGATGCCACAGATGTCGAAGCGCTTCCGCGCCCTTTTCCTTGGGCGTATTGTTATCACCATAACAGACCGACGGTCGGTTTGTATAAATGGCCGTGGCCAATCACAAGAAAGGAATCCACGATGACGAACGCATACGAATGCACGACCCAACCACAAAGAAGCCAAGCCGCTGATCCTCTTCGCACACGCGACTTCCGCCTGCTCGTCGCGGGTCTCGGAATATCGCTCTTCGCCAACCTTATGCTGCGGTTTGCCATGTCCATGTGGGTGCTTGACAAGACCGGCTCGGCGGCGGCGTTCGCCTCCATTCTTACTGCGAGCATCCTGCCCACGATTCTGCTCTCGCCCCTTGGCGGCGTGATGGCGGATCGTACGAACCGTCGGACCGTCATGGTGGCGCTTGACGCGCTTTCCGCCGTGACGGTGCTCGTCTGCGTGGCGATCTTTTCGGCCGCCGGTTTCAATCTGGCGGCGATAGCCGTGATGCAGGTGGTGCTCGCCGTGCTTGACGCGATGGAGACGCCTACGGTGCAGGCGGCGCTGCCGCAGATGTTCCGCTCCCATGGCGAGGATGTGATGCGTCGCGCGATGGCCGTGGTGAACGTAGTGAACCAGACGAGCACGCTCGTTCCCGCCGTGCTCGGCGGCGTGCTGTACGCGGCGGTTGGTGCGATGCCCATGATGGGCCTCACGATCGTGGGGTTCGGTGCGGCCGCCGTCGTGGAGTGTTTCATCCGGCTCGGCGCTCCCGACCGCGGCGACGCCGGCCGCGTCACCGCGGTCGACGACCTGCGCGCGGCCGGACGTTTCCTCACCCGCGAACGTCCTCATGTGCTGCATCTGGTGTTGATCTGCGCCGCGCTCAACTTCCTGGTGACGGGGTATGCGGAGGTCGGCTTCCCCTACATGGTGCGGACCGTACTGGGGTTCGGCTCCACGGCGTACGGCCTTGCATATGGTCTCGTGGGAGCATCCGGACTGCTCGGCGCGCTCGTCGGTGGACGGGTCGCGAGGTCGCCGTCCATGCGGCGATTCCCGATGGCGATCGCCGCCTTCTCGCTCACCATCCTGCCCCAAGCGCTTGTCATGACGATTCCCGCAGGTGGAGTGATGCGACTCGCGGTGCTCACGGCGAGCACCTGCGGAACCATGATCGCCATCACCCTCGCGAACCTCATCGCCGTGCCGGCGATCCAGATGGGCTGCCCCGAGAACATGACCGGCAAGGTGATGTCGCTCGCGCTCTCCGCGAGCATGTGCGCCCAGCCCCTCGGACAGATCGCATACGGCTGGGCGTACAGCGTCTACCCGGCGGGCGCGGTCCTGGCGGTGACGTTCGCCCTGGCCACCGCGATGCTGCCGCCAGTCGCGCACGTAACGCGGCGGTTCTAGGACGGGATTCCATCACCTTCGCTCTGGACAGCTGAGACATCAAAGCCATGTGCGGATATGCAAACGGCCGCCATCAATCATGGTGATGTTGGCCGTTCACGTCATCCCCGTACCGTAGATATGAAAATGACCACTGTAATCGCACATACGACGATGGTGGTCATTGGATCAATCGCCCCGGCGTCAGGCCTGCACGAGCGGGCGGATGTCGTCCAAGGTGCTGGGGTCGAAGGTCAGCAGATCGTGGTCGGCCTGAAGGTTCGCCCAGAACTCGGGCGTGGTGTCGAGCGCCTTGCCGAGCCGCCATGCCGAGCCGCCATGCCATGGGGTGGTGATGCGCCGCCTGCCATTGACGATCTCGCCGATCGGCGACATCGGCGTGCTTTGCCGTACCCGTCGAGGTGGGTGTGGACCTGCCAGACGTCCCAGATATGATATGCGCCGATGAGCGAAGCAATCGGACTTTGATTCGGAAACGGCCTTCATACCGCACTTGTCCATCACACAACTGGACTGGAACATGAACAGGCACGCAGTCACGGTTGCATAATAGGATTCAAGTCAATAGCAGCCTTCCACGCCTCCTCACAGTGCGCAACCCGGAAGGTCCTTTTTATTGGCGAACTCGACCGGTTTGGCCTATCGCAACAGTCGTTCGTTGAGGATGACAGGAGCGTGTTCGATTGACGGCTGCAACGCATCGAGCTGGTCGGACAGCTTCGACTCGTCGACCACCGGCAGTTCGAGCAGGGATCGTGCGGCCGCGTGCAGGTAGTCGTTCAACGCCTCGATGCGGCCCGGCTCCAGCGGGTAAGCCGGGTCGTTCTCCAAGGTGACGTCCAACGTTTTGCGCAACATCTCATGCTGCGCGCTGCCCATGATGGCCGCGCACTGGTCGCGGAACGTCATACGAGAATTTGCCGGCTGACGTTCGGACAGTACCTGCGGAATCCACGCGCCGCCCTCCCAGTCGGCGCGCATGTCGTTCTTGAACAGCGACATGTTATGGTCGAACAACGGCGCCGGACCCAGAATCCGGCCGGTACGGTTGTCGCGCAGGAACCCGTGGTTGTTGGCGTGACGGTCCTGATTGACGATGAGCGCGTCGAACACTAGCATCGTGCGCATCGCCTCGAACGATTCCTCGGACACGGCGCGTGCGGCGGCGAGGATCTCCGGGAACGACGCCAGCTGCGTCGCCGCATAGAACGGCACGAACGACACGTCCTTTGAGTTCATCGAACCGCACACCGACGCGAGCTTGCCCTTCCAACGGGCGATGCGGTAGTCGACCGCGTTCACACCGAGCCTGCGCGCCAGCTGCGAGGCGAGATACTCGGAATACGGTTCCAAACCGGCGTTCGCATACCCTTCGGAACCCGCCTTCCACAGTTCCAGCCCACGTTCCGTATGCCGCCATGCCTTCGGGAACTGGCCGTCCGTCGTCCACTCGCTCGACAGGCCGATCGCATGCTTCTCGCTCGACGTATACCCCGTGTAGGCCACGATGGCGAGCGTCTCGTCCAATGGATTGTCATACAGGTTGATGTCCGCGAACTTGAGGTTCTCACCGTCGCGTTCCGCCCAGAACGAATCGTTGACCGACAGCCCCTTGCACAGGTCGATGATCCCCAGCGTATCCGCAATGTTCAACCCCGCCTGCGCGAGAACCTGCGTGGCGAACTCACGATTCTTCGGAATCGTGCGCCGCTCCAGCCACGTCGTCAGCTTCGCATTATCCGGCTCCGGAGCCAACGGAAATGGCAGCAACGCGCGCTTCGACTCATCGAACCAGCGGACATGCGCCTCGATCTTGCCCGCCAGCAGGCCCTCGCCATACGACGCATCGAACCGGAGCAGCGGATCATCATAGAGCCGCAGCACGTAACTCGTCATATCCGGCCCCTCCAATCAAGCCCGCTCCAAAGTCATATCGGGCGATTCACATATGAAGAACAACTGTCTACAGTATAGACGAGGGCCTTGGAACGCGGGGGCTTCACTCTGAAGTCAAGTATTTGATACAATTTGGTGCAAAAAGATAGCAAATAGCAATAAGGAGTGGCTATGAGCATGCAGATTGCCACGCGAGTTGATGACGAGCAGGCTGCGTTGTTTAAGGAGACGACCCGACAGCTGGGTACCACCCCGGCCGATGCCCTGCGTATGTTCATCAGCGCGTTCAATGATTACCGTGGGTTCCCCTATGAGGTGCGTTTGCCACGAAATGACGTGGAGCCGTTTGCGTCCGAGCGGGACGCTACTGAGTATGCCAGTCGTCTCGCCTTGAGGATGTCCGATGAAACGAGGTGAGATTTGGACGTTGCAGGCCGATGGCTACGCCAGCAAGCCACGGCCGGTTGTCATCGTGCAGAGCGATGCCGTCGATCGGTTCGATTCCGTCATCACTTGTCTGCTGACCTCATACGATTCCTCCGACATCGACACGCGGGTCCGATTGGAACCAAGTCCGGAGAACGGCCTGAACAAAGTGAGTTACGTGATGACGGACAAGATCGTCACCGTCGACCGCAAACTGCTGGGATACCAAGTCGGCGTGGTTGATGATGCAGCCATGGCGAATATCGGCCGTCAGCTCATGCGGGTTCTAGGTTTGCTGTGACGTTTGGGATGGCTGGCGGGCGTGCGTCTACTTGTGACATCGTTTATGCACCCTTGAGGCCGTATGATGATGGCGTCGAATTCAAGCTCTCCCCAACGTCTAAGAAATGGCTTCCTTCATATTACGGTCATACGACCAACACCATATGAAGGAAGCCATCATGAATGGTCTAACGGCAATCAGCTTCTCATACGTGATTGCCAGTCATTCACCGAATCAACCGCGGTTGTCGAACATCTGCAGCAGCATCTTGCTGGGTTCGACGGCATAGACGGTGTGCGGCAGACGGGCGCTCAGGTAGACGATGCCGCCGGCCGTAAGCTCGACTTCACGGCCTTCGCCGCCGACGCGCAGCTTGCCTTCCAGCACCTGGATGATCACGGGCATGGCCGCGGTGTGCTCGCTCAGTGCCTGGTCCTTGTCGAAGCCGAACAGCACGGCGCGCAGGCCGTCCTCGCGCAGCACCGTACGGGAGACAGTGGCCTCCTCCTGAATATCGATCAACGAGGCCAAGTCTTCGATGAATCCAAGATGCGGCTCGGTCGAAATGGCGTGGCCTTCGGCGTCGTGGGCGTCGTGCTTGCAGGCGCAGTGCTTGGCCTCACCCGCTTCAGCGGCCGCGACTTCGCCATGCTTGCAGTGGCACTCCTTCTTCGCGCCCGGCTCCGCGGCCGCGCCCTCGGCGTGCTCGTGCTTGCAGGCGCAGTGGTGTTCGCCGTTGGCGGCAGCCGCCTCGGCCGCCGCGGCGGCTTCCCTACGCTGCTTGCACTTGCAATGCTGCTCGTCGCGTCCTGCCTTGCATGCGGTCTGCTGCTCGTTCTCATCGGCCATGATGTTCTCCTATTCGTCGCGCGTACCTCACATACGCGTCATCGCTTTTGGTCGTTTTCCATTATCCGGCCATCGTGGGCCGGCACACCGCTGTTACGCTTCGGGCTTGCGTACCACGAACGCGATACCGGTAAGTTCGTTGCTGTACTTGTCGAAGGTGTGCTTCATGTTGAGCACGCGGGCGCGGATGTCCTTGTTGCCCAGAACGTTGCGCAGGATGCGCAGCACACCGCCGATACCTTCATCGGCGATATTGCGCTTCATGTCCAGCAAGGCCATCGGCTCCTTGCCTCTCCACAGCACCTCGAAGCCTTCGGCTTCCAGCAGCTCGCGCCATTCCTGCTCGGTGAGCGGGCGCGCGTTCACCTTGATGCTGCGAGCCAGGGCCTTGCGCACCTCATCCTTGACGGATTCGTCCAGGTTGTCCGGCTGCAGGCCGAGTTCGTGAATCGAGTAGGTGCCGCCGGCGCGCAGTAGTCGGAAGGCCTCGCCGATAATCGCCTGCTTGCCACGCTCGGTCTGCATGGTAAGCATGGCTTCGCCGATCACCACGTCGGCGCTGTTGGATTCCAGACCGGTGTCGGCGGCGTCGCGCTGCACGCAGCTTGCCGGAATCGTGGCCTTCTCACTGGTGAGTTTGGAGATGATGTCCACGACCTGCGGATCGCGGTCCACGCCACGGTAGCTCTTGGGGTCGCGCTCGAGAATCGCCCTAGTGGTCAGGCCCAGTCCCGGGGCGAATTCGACGACATCCTTGCCGGCGATGTCCGCGTTGGCGAGCATGCGTTCGGTGAGTTTCTTGCCGCCGGGGCGCAGCACGTGCTTACCGATGCGGGCCAGAAGCCAATGGCCCTGCAGGTGCGCGGGGTCTCGGTCGGACTGCGGCAGGGGCAGCTCGCGGTTGGTGGCGGGTTTGGTGGCAGTGGACTGAAATGCCTGAGAAGGCTGCGGTGTAGTGGTCATGTGTCGTGATGCTATAGTCCACAGCCCGCCCGCACAAGGGTTTTTCGCTAGAAATCAGCCGAATGTGAGAATGCTCACCCGAGTAGGCGCCTGAGCATGCGGCTCAGGGACGATTCAGGGGATGCTCAGGGGTCCCGTCACCGATTCCCCACATATCGCCCGCGTTCGCCTAATAGAATGGAATCCAGCATTCGATTCGGTATCCGGCGCAATGCCGGCAAACGTGAGGAACTTACGATGAGGGTCATCGGCAATATTCTGTGGATCATTCTGGGCGGACTGGCAATCGCCATCAGCTGGACACTGATCGGACTGTTTCTGTGCATCACCATTATCGGTATTCCACTAGGAGTTCAGGCGTTCAAAATGGCGGGCCTTACCTTGACACCGTTCGGCAAAACCGTGCAATACGGTGGCGGCGTTGGCTCCACGCTGGTCGCTCTGGCCGTTCGGCGCACAGATCTACAGTCTGTAACAATTGTTTCTGCAGTAGGTCCGGTGCAGCGCATTATCATCGTGCGTTGCACCGGACTTTTTATATACAACGGGCATTTCACACACCGCGTGATTTGACGGATTCGGACGTAAGACCTTATGGTGCGCGAACCATGATCAACACATCGCATTCAGCAGCGACGGCGTGAACGAACACGCCATCTGACCAGTACACCTCTCATTGACGCATAGCTGAATCATTGCCGGTGATATCGAGCCGACCCGTTCGCACCATGCCCCATAAACGTACCTATACGAGTATGCGTTCTTGGCATCGTCGCAACGCAATGCACCGCGGCAAAACCCATTGCATACCATCACATATTCAGAAAGAACAACAGATCATGAAGTATTTCACTACTGACACGCATTTCGGGCACTACCATATGTCACTCACATGCAGTCATGCGCACAACTATATTTTTGTATTATCCATGATTTTATAGTTGTTTATTGACTCATTTCCTTCTCTATCTTATACTTTCTATAATCAAGGATGCTCTTTGGGAAGTGAGTCTCTCATGGATATGAAGTATAGAAGTTTGGCAAGGCTGTTCCATGCCGACAGGTCAGTCGATTCCTTCAATAACCATGCGGCACTCGCACGGCAGCGGCTTGAGGCAGATTCCACATTCAGGACCGGGGTCATCACGCCATTGGGCGAACTGTTCTCCGCCACGCCGCGCGAGACGACCCTGCTCATGGAAAATATACTTCTCGCCGAAAGGCGCATATCACGGCTATGGAACCTGATTCCCGGCGTCATGCGCTGGGACTACATACGGCATTCCATCAGTGAGGAACTGTTCGCCACCAACGAGATGGAAGGCGTGCGCAGCACCCGCAAGGAAACCCAGGACGCCGTGGACGCGGCCGACAAGGCAAGGCGGGACGGCGACGACTCCAAGGCGCGGTTCAGCGAATTTGCCAAGCTGTACCTGAACCTCACGGACAAGGACTCCGCGTTGCCGACAGGCATCGCCGACATCCGCGACATCTATGACAAGGTCGTGCTCGACGAAATCGATGAGAGCAATCAGCCGGACGGCGACCTGTTCCGGAAAGGCGATGTGGAAATACAGGGGCCGCACGGCCTCGCGATCCATAACGGAGTCAAAGGCGAAGGCAACATCGGCGCGCTCCTCACCGACATGATCCATCTCGCGACCTCCGACGAGATTCCCCGGCTGCAGTCGGCCATCATGTCGCACTTCCTGTTCGAATACGTCCACCCGTTCTACGACGGCAACGGCAGAACCGGCCGGTATCTCCTGGCCCTGTACCTGAACCATGACCTGACTATGCCCACCGTGCTATCCCTGTCCCGCACCATCGCGGAGAACAAGAACGCCTACTACAAAGCATTCATGGAAGCGGAAGACAAGCTGAACTGCGGCGAACTCACGCTCTTCGTGAACACCATCCTCGGATTCATCCAACAAGCCCAGGATGAGCTGATTGACGAACTCAGTATCAAGGTCGATCAGCTCGACAAAGGTCGGATACTCTGTACACAGCTTGAAAAGAGGCATGGCCTATCGCGCAATGCCGTCTCGGTGCTCTATGGCGTGATTCAGGAAGAGCTGTTCGACTCGTCCAAATCCATGTCGTTGGACGAAGTGGCCCATCACATCGGACTGTCCAAACAGAGCGCAAGGAAATACGTGGAAGAGCTCTTGGCCGCGGGGCTGGTCGTACAGACCGGAAAACGCCCGCTGAAAATACAGGTATCGAAATCATTGAGGAATGTTCTCGTCACAGGAGTCGACGAGAACGCGGAAGCCTAAATGAAGAAAGGTGGACGCAAACATCTCAACGAGGCCCATACTACGTGGAAAGGCCCAGGCAGCCAACACTGCTCGGACCTCTCTTTCATCGCTTTCCTCAGTCGCCTTCAGCGATAACTTCCCTCGCCGAGGGGAAGCCACGGAAAAAAACTTTCTTTCTGAACATCATCACTACGACGACGGCATACATCATCCATTGCATTGGGAATAAGCCGTCACCGAATACAGAATCTAATGAGCTCGGATCACTCATTCACGAGCACCAGAATTCGTTTCATGAATTACCACGTTTGTGTCTTTGAAAGGCATGCGGCCGAATCCAATTCGAATCGCAACTCGGGAATATACAGGCGGCGGCACCGATGCCTCTCACATCACCGGGAAACGATGACGACACCGGGAAAACCATCAGCCCACACTGCGGAAAAACACTGCCGAACCCGCCCAACAAATATTGAAGCAGTACACACCACGTGCAGGCCAACATCCTCGAACTGACCGGCAGGCGGCCCCGCCTGGAGGCCGGCAGACGGCTGCGCGCGATTGCCGCCGCCCGGCACGCGTCAAGGACCGGGACTCCGCCACGGCGTGGCTCGTCTCCTACAGCCGGTGGGAGCAGGACTTTGCCTCGTTCCTCGACGAGAAGAGCGAATACGCCGACGGCAGCGTGAACGGCATGCACCGAAGGCTCGTCAAGGCGCGGCGCATGATCCCAGGCGCATCCGGGAGGGCCAGCCGTTCGCGTTCCTCGACGAGGGGCTCGCGGCCAACGCGATGACCGACGAACGACTCGAGCGCCGGACACACATTTTGACCTATAACCCTTAATTTTCTAATCAGGAGCAGGGAAAACAGGAATTCGCCTATGAAATACTGGATGCACGCAGACAGTCCGCTGTCAGTGTCTTTGCATTTTGAAGCATCTCCTCCGGTGTCCCTGTAAATACCACTTCTCCCCCGTTCTTCCCTCCATCGGGGCCGATGTCAATAATCCAGTCCGCCTGCTTCATCACGTCCAGGTTATGCTCAATCACTACCAGCGTATTTCCGCTGGATACAATCCCATCAAACAGCTTCAACAGATTATCTACATCGGACCTGTGAAGGCCTGTGGTCGGCTCATCCATGACAATGATGCTACCGCTCTTCCCCAGGTTCTTTGCCAGCTTAATCCGCTGCCGCTCTCCCCCGGACAGGGTACTAAGGGGCTGCCCCAGCGTCAGATAGGATAATCCCACCTGCTGCATTACGCTCAGGCGTTTCCTGATCCTGGTATCCTCAAATAATTCCAGTGCCTGGGAAGCGGTAAGCCCCAGCAATTGGACAATATTCCTCCCCTTGTAGGTACAGGCAAGGGCCTCCCTGTTATACCGCACACCGCCGCATGCCTCGCATTCTGTAACAATCGGGTCCATAAAGGCAAGTTCCGTAACGAGAACACCTTTGCCGCCGCAGATTGGGCAGGCTCCGGCGGAATTAAAACTGAACAGGCTTTCCGGCTGATTGTTCTCCCTTGCCAGAAGTTTTCGTATCTCATCAAAGAAGCCCAGGTAGGAAGCTGGTGTAGAGCGGCTGGTAGCTGTAATCGGCCCCTGGTCCACCATCACCACTTCATTCTCATACGCTCTCGCAAATACCTGGGAAATGAGGGTACTCTTTCCCGAACCAGCCACACCAGTCACCACCGTCATGACCCCCAGAGGGATATCCACATCCACATGCTTTAGGTTATGAAGGCAGGCATCCCTTACCGGCAGGCTGCCTGCGGCTTTACGTGGCGTCTGTTTTATGGGGAACAACTTTTGCATGGATTTTCCCGTCAGGGTATCTGTCCTAAGTAGTTCCGGATAGCTTCCCTCAAACACGATTTCACCGCCGTTTTGTCCTGCCGCAGGCCCCACGTCAATGACATGGTCTGCGATGGAGATTACGTCTTTATCGTGTTCCACCACAAGGACTGTATTTCCTTTATCCCGAAGCTTCTTGAGAAGATGATTCATACGGTAGACATCCCGTGGATGCATCCCGGCACTGGGTTCGTCAAAGATATAGGTCATCCCGGTCAGACTGCTTCCCATATACCGGACCAGCTTCAGCCTCTGGGCCTCCCCGCCGGACAGGGAGGGTGTTTCCCGGTTCAGATGCAGATAAGGGAGTCCAATCTCGATCATCCGGTCCAATCCCTCCAGGATGGTATGAACCAGCAGACCCACTGTCTGGTCCGTGATCTGTGTCAGGACTTCCCGCAGGAGAGTCAGCTCCATCTCGCACATGTCTGCAATAGAATACCCGTTTATTCTACAGTTCAAAGCCGCCTCATTCAGCCTTCTTCCATGACAGTCACTACATTCTATTTCCGTAATCAGCTTTTTTGACTTCTCTTTGGTGTGTCTGCTTTTGCTGCTGATATCCCGGTTTAAGAGGGCCTTCGTATACTTATGGTACAGTCCAGTTACTTTCGGGTTCTCCGGCTCTCCCTTACCATCACGGGCACCATAGACAAGAAGGTTGTATTCTTCTTTTGTGTAATCCCGGATGGGTTTATCAAGGTCGAACAGCCCTGACTCAGCATACTGCTTCCAATACCAGGATCCCGGACGGTACAGGGAATCCTTCACACAGCCCTGGTTCCAGGATTTATTCCGGTCCAGGACTGCTTCCATATCCACTTTTGTAACTTTTCCGAGACCGGAACAGGTCTTGCACATCCCGTTGGGGTCATTAAAAGAGAAATAGGACGCAGTTCCCACAAAGGGCTGCCCAATCCTGGAAAACAACAGCCGCAGGCTGGCATACAGTCCGCTGATGGTCCCTACTGTGGAGCGTGCATTTCCCCCTAAGGAGGACTGGTCCACCACAACGGACGGTGTCAGATTGTCAATGCGCTCCACTGCCGGTCTGGGGTATTTGGGAAGCCTGGACCGTACAAATGCCGGGTAGGTTAAGTTCATCTGCCGCTGGGATTCCGCTGCAATCGTGTCAAAGACAATACTGGATTTCCCGGACCCGGACACCCCGGTAAATACTGTGATTTTTTCCTTCGGGATTCTGAATGTAACGTGTTTCAAGTTATTCTGGGTAAGCCCATACACCATAATGTCTGCCATCTGATCACACTCCTTTTCTCTTTTTCCTGCTGTCATATCCAACCAAACCTGCTGCAATCAGAGCCGTAAGGATGTCTGCGGTGGGACCTGCGTACAGAATCCCGTCCATTCCCCAGATACCCGAGAAAATATGGATGAGCGGTACCATCAGCAGAAGTGGCCGGAGGATGGAAAGCAGCATCGCTTTCACTGCCTGTCCGGCTGCCAGATAATACTGGGCTGACACCACCTGAAATCCAGTAAACGCCAGTCCGAACAGGGAAATGCGCATACACTTGATACCAAATGCCATAGATGCTGGCTCATTCATCCCAAAAATCTGCAGAATCTCCGCCGGGAATAACTCACAGATAAGCCAGCCAATCACAGAAACCACCGTAGCTGCGCCAACCGCCTTTTTATAGGTTTCTTTGACCCGGTGTTCGAAACCAGCGCCTTTGTTAAATCCGATGATGGGCTGCATCCCAAGTGCAATCCCCACACAGATAGCAACCACTACAGAACTGATCCGAAGCACAATCCCAAGACTGCTAAGTGCCGCTTCGCTGCCAACGCCTGCCATTTCACAGCTCACCACCGCTTTGTTCAGTTCAATCTGCAGAATTGTTACCGCCACCTGAATCATGCAGGATGGAAGCCCAAACGCAAATATCTGACCGCAGATGGGTAATGTAGGGCAGATATTTTTTCTTCTTAACCGGATATGCCCTTTCTTTAAAAAGTAAACCAACAGTATGACCGCGGACATGATCTGCGAGGTTACGGTAGCGATTGCTGCACCTTTCACTCCCCAGTTAAAAACAAATATATAGATTAGAAATAAATTTTATATCTATTTTTAGATTATCCACATAAATACTATGTTTTCAAGTATTTTGAAGTATAGAAAATCATTCATTTTACCACGAATTTACCACGATTGATTGAG
>JAIHTM010000113.1 GCA_022713905.1 Collinsella sp. | reverse complement strand
TCTTCGGCGTTCATGCTGCCCCCATCATCGCGGTCTACGGGGTCAAAGATATGGCACCGTGGGGACACATGTATGTCAATCCTGGTCTAACAGAGCCTCGCAAAATCCCCTCGTGGCATCTGCCGCATCACTGTCGTAAGCGCGCAGATGTTCCGCAAAGCTGCTCCAGGGATAACGCTCGATTAGGCTAACGCCCGCCTCCTGCGGATCGGCGTGTACGGAACGAATAGCCTCCATCACCTGCCAGTCGGTATCGAGCGAGCGCCGGTCAAAACGGTTCTGGAACAGATGGCCCGTGCGCCCCGTGTGTTTATTGAACCGCCGCGCGTACGTCAAGAGCAGCCGGTGCATCGCAGCGCTCATCCTGTCCTCGTAATCTGCAAGCACCAAATGCACGTGATTGCCCATAAGGCACCAGGCGATAACCGTCACACCCTCCTCGCGGCAGCACTCGCGCATCAGCTCCAAAAACTCCCACCGGTCTTCATCGCCCTCAAAGATGAGCTGCTTGCCCGCACCGCGAGCACAGACATGGTAAAAGCCGGTAACCGTTCTCCAAACGCGCTGCATGGCGCTCCCTTCGCCGGGATCTGCTTGCCATCCAATACAGCACGATTGAAGCGTGCCGTCAAAACATTCACGCAAAACAATACACTCGCGCGGCCAAAGGCAGTAAACAGGCGGCGAACGGCACCGTTGCAACAGGTCAACCCCTGCAACACTTACAAGAGCCGACCAAAAGCTTGCCCAAGACGGACCCCCTCTACGGAAGTTCACGACCACAGAACATAGAGTTAAACCGTTTCAATTAAAACTTCCGGACTTCTCGCTACGAAAACTGAGCCGTTCGCCGAATATTCCGTGCATTTCGCGGTATTATAGGGGCTGCATGTCATGTCCCTTTCGAAGGGTCGCCCGGCAATCGCCAGCCACGACCCCCAGACGGGACGCCAACACGATAGAGAGGAGAGGCATGCAGTACTCACAGGAAGTGGAGAACATGTGCCCCGTTGCCAAGGGTGCATACCACGGCCCCGCACCCATCCCCGAGGAGGGCAAGTGGGTCCAGGCTAAGGAGATTTCCGACATCTCCGGTCTTACGCACGGTGTGGGTTGGTGCGCACCTCAGCAGGGCGCCTGCAAGCTCACGCTGAACGTCAAGGACGGCATCATCGAGGAGGCCCTCGTTGAGACCATCGGCTGCTCGGGCATGACCCACTCTGCCGCCATGGCTTCCGAGATCCTTCCCGGTAAGACCATCCTCGAGGCCCTCAACACCGACCTCGTCTGCGACGCCATCAACGTTGCTATGCGCGAGATCTTCCTGCAGATCGTTTACGGCCGCAGCCAGACCGCGTTCTCCGAGGGCGGCCTGCCCGTGGGCGCTTCCCTCGACGACCTCGGCAAGGGCCTTCGCTCTCAGGTCGGCACCATGTTCGGCACCAAGGCCAAGGGCGCTCGTTACCTCGAGCTCGCTCAGGGCTACGTCACCCGCATGGCTCTCAACGACAAGAACGAGATCATCGCATTCGAGTTCCTGAACCTCGGCAAGTTCACCGACGCCGTCAAGGCCGGCAAGACCCCCGAGGAGGCCATCGCTGGCGCTATGGGCCACTATGGTCAGTGGGAGAACGCTGCCAAGTACATCGACCCGCGCACCGACGAGGAGACTCACTCCGTCGCCAGCGTGTTCCCGGTTCACGAGTAGAAAGGGAGGGAAATAACTATGACTGTTACGTTCGAAGGTTACGAGCGCCGCGCTGACAAGATCAACAAGTGCCTCGCCGACAACGGCATCGCCTCCCTCGAGGAAGCTCTGCAGATCTGCACCGACAAGGGCTTCAACCCGCGTGAGATCGTCAACAACACCCAGTCCATCGCCTTCCAGAACGCCGAGTGGGCCTACACCCTCGGTTGCGCTCTCGCTGTCAAGCGTGGCGCCAAGTCCGCTTCTGAGGCTGCCGCCATCATCGGCGAGGGCATCCAGGCCTTCACCGTTCCCGGCTCCGTCGCCGAGGACCGCAAGGTCGGTCTGGGCCACGGCAACCTGGGCGCTATGCTGCTCTCCGACGACACCGAGTGCTTCGCCTTCCTGGCCGGTCACGAGTCCTTCGCTGCCGCTGAGGGTGCTATCGGCCTGGCTCTGAACGCCAACAAGGCTCGCAAGAAGCCGCTGCGCGTTATCCTCAACGGTCTGGGCAAGGACGCTGCTCAGATCATCGCCCGCATTAACGGCTTCACCTACGTGAAGACCCAGTTCGACTACTACACGGGCGAGCTCAAGGTCGTCGAGACCATCCCCTACTCCGATGGTCCCCGCGCTGCCGTTAACTGCTACGGCTCCGACGACGTCCGCGAGGGCGTTGCCATCATGTGGCACGAGAACGTCGACATCTCGATCACCGGTAACTCCACCAACCCCACGCGCTTCCAGCACCCCGTCGCTGGCACCTACAAGAAGGAGCGCCTCGAGGCTGGCAAGAAGTACTTCTCCGTCGCTTCTGGTGGCGGCACTGGCCGTACCCTGCACCCGGACAACATGGGCGCCGGCCCTGCCTCTTACGGCATGACCGACACCATGGGCCGTATGCACTCCGACGCCCAGTTCGCCGGTTCTTCCTCCGTGCCTGCACACGTTGACATGATGGGTCTCATCGGCATGGGCAACAACCCCATGGTCGGTGCCACCGTCGCCTGCGCTGTCGCCGTCGAGGAGGCCCTCAAGGCCTAATCGCGCCCGCGCGATGCTCATATAGTTGAGCTTGGAGCCGCTACCTTTCGAGGTGGCGGCTCTTTTTGTTTACACCGACGCAGGATAGCTAATGCCGATATGTCAGTTGCGGCGAAATACGAGATGTGATGAGATGGAGCGTCAGAGCGTCCATGACGCCCACCTGCCATATTTGCCCTTTACCGATTTGCCGAGTCTTTGCGACCCCATTGCCGATCACCCGTGCGACAATGCGCCGGACGAGAAAGGAAGCCAATGGAATCGACTGATGTACTGGTAATTGGATCTGGCATTGCGGGCCTTTGCGCCGCCATCGAAGCGGCATGTACAGGTGCAGCCGTCACTGTGGCAAGCGCCGGCAAGACCATGAGTGGATCGAGCTTCTTCCCGGGTACCTGGGGCCTCGGCCTCATCGGTCCCGTCGACGAAGACGACGAGCAGGACCTCATCGGCACCATCCAGACCGTCGGCGGCGGTGTCGCCGACCTCGAGCTTGTCCAGACGTTTGTGCACGGCATTCCCCAGGCAATTGAATGGCTCGAGCAAGACCTGGGCGTTGAGCTCCAGCGTCCGCAAAGCGCCGAGAGCGCCCAGCAAAAACAATTTATCCCCTGCTTTGACCATAAGACGCGTATGTGGCGCGGTCTCACCCGCAAGCCCCTTGAGGACGCCCTGACAGCCCAGATTGAGTCACTTGGCATCCGTCTGCTCCCCCGCCATGAGCTTATCGACCTTATCGAGGGCGCAAACGACAGAATCTCCGGAGCCGTGCTCTATGACCGCACGAGCGAACGCCTCGTATCCATCGATGCCAAGGCAACGGTCATTGCCGCCGGCGGCACGGGCGGGCTGTTCGAGCGCAGTCTTACGTCTGCCGATGTGCTCAGCTCCTCTCAGGCCATTGCCCGCGCACATGGCGCAACGCTCACTAGTATAGAGTTCATGCAGATGATGCCCGGCTTCATTGAGCCCAGGCGCAACCTTGTCTTTAACGAGAAGACTTGGCGCTACGTCAAGTTCGATCAGCCGGTCGATATTGCTGGCGACAACCTAGACAGCCTGCTCGAGCAGCGCTCCGGATATGGTCCCTTTACTTCGCGCCTGGATTCTCGCGCTATAGACCTTGTCATTGACCAGGCGGGCACCGAGGGTCTAGCGCTGCATTACGACTTCCCCCGCGAGGATGTTCCCGAATTTGTGCAGACCTTTGCCACCTGGCTGCAAGACGAGCACGGCATAGCACCGACCGATGAGATGCGTGTAGCCATGTACGCCCACGCCGCAAACGGAGGCATCAAGATTGATAAGACCGCGTACACGGGCGTTAAGGGCCTCTTCGCCTGTGGCGAGGCGACAGGCGGCATGCACGGCGCCGACCGCATCGGCGGCCTGTCGAGCGCCAACGGCATCGTGTTCGGACGCATCGCAGGCGCATCGGCGGCGCGGGCGGCGCAGGACGCCCCTGAGACGCCCTTGAAGACGGATATCGCCCTCCCCCAGCGCGGCATCACCGCAACAGACGCCGAGCGCCTGACACGCACTCTCAAGCACACGATGAGCACCCACTGCATGATCAACCGCACCGAGGCGGGCCTATCCATAGCGTCGCAAGAACTTGAAGACCTAAAGTCCGAGTCTTCAGCCCTGAGCACGGCAGACGCACAAGATAGCGAAATCGCAGCCCTCGCCCGCCTGCAATCGCAGATTCGGCTGGCGACCGAAATGGTCAAAGCCATGCGTAAGCGAACCGAAAGCCTCGGATCGCACTATCGAGCGGACTAAGCCGAGCACTTACCTAGAGCAGAACGCAACTTCTCGATAATGATTGAGCCCAACGGCGCACTTTAACGCCATCAAAATAGTGTTAGAAAAGAAACGCCATCATATCCGTGATATAGACGCTTTTATGTCCTCGCGGTCGCGTATCCTCTTTAGGCATGTAGTTACCACATGATGAAGGCGAATAACGCGTAGCCCACCGACCAGAGAGGAAGAGATATGGAAGACCCCATTCAGGCCGAGATCATTCTGTACCAGTCCGAGGGGGCAAACGTGCCGGTCCAGGTCTACTACAAGGATGAGACCCCTTGGGTCTCACAGGGGGCGATGGCCGATCTGTTCGATGTCTCTGTTTCGACGATTTCCGAACATCTCATTAACATTTTCGCCAGCGGGGAACTACAAAAGGCCAGCTCAACTAGTTTTTCCGGTTTTTCCGGAAAAACCTCTTCCAAAGGTGGCAGACCGAAAACTTACTACAACCTCGATGCGGTAATCGCTGTCGGGTACCGAGTGAACTCGATGCGCGCAACCCGATTCCGCCAATGGGCCACGGCGACCCTCAAGGAGTACATCACCAAGGGCTTCGTCCTCAACGACGACATGCTCAAGAACGGCCGGCCCTTCGGCAAGGACTACTTCGACGAGCTGCTCGCCCGCATCCGCGACATCCGCGCGAGCGAGCGGCGCGTGTGGCTCAAGATCACCGACATATTCCAGGAGTGCAGCTTCGACTACGACAAGGACTCGACCATGGCCAAGAACTTCTACGCCGCGGTCCAGAACAAGATGCACTACGCCGTCACCGGGCACACCGCGGCCGAGATCGTCCAGGGGCGCTCCGACCCCTCCAAGCCCAACATGGGGCTCACGTCGTGGAAGGGAGGCCCCGAGGGCCGCATCCACTCCTCGGATGTTACCGTGGCCAAGAACTACCTGTCCGAGGACGAGATCAGGCAGCTGAACCGCCTCGTCACGATGCTGCTCGACACGCTCGAGGACAGGGCCGAGCGGCACGTCCTTACGAGCATGGAGGACTGCGAGCGCCTGCTCGACGGCTTCCTGACATTCAGCGGGCGCGAGGTGCTCAAGGGCCTCGGCAACCGCAACAAGAAGACGGCCGACAAGATCGCCAAGGAGCGCTTCCATGAGTTCCAGAAGCTCCAGGACAAGGCCTACGAGAACGACTTTGAACTAATGGTGAAACATATGAACGAGAAGGCGTAGTCTGAAGCACGCAGGGAACTAAACGCCAGTTGATTCCCATTTTCGTGGTGTCACGAAAATGGGAGCTGCCGGTGTCGCCACCCGCGCCGTTAAGGATCATGAGCTGGCACGGCACGTATGCTGTTTTAAAACGCAGAACGGCAATGCAAGCAAACCGAAGATTGCGTCCGTCCAAGCGTACTTCGCTGCACAGACGCTGCGGCGCTCCACGCCCCGACGGGTTGGACCCTATGCGGGGTTAACAAAAAAGCGACCAGCCGAAGCCAGTCGCTTTTACAATCTTTGGGTGGGCCGTCAGGGGGTCGAACCCTGGACCTTGGGATTAAGAGTCCCCTGCTCTACCAACTGAGCTAACGACCCAAAGCTAAAGTCCGTTGTGGCGGACTTTAGAGGAGATATCGTGTGGTGGGCCGTCAGGGGGTCGAACCCTGGACCTTGGGATTAAGAGTCCCCTGCTCTACCAACTGAGCTAACGACCCGATATCAACACGAAGCAAGAACTGGGGTGGGTAAAGGGACTCGAACCCTCGACCTACGGGACCACAACCCGTCGCTCTAGCCAACTGAGCTACACCCACCGTGTCCTGTGCGCTTCGCGCTCGACTATTATTGCAAGGAACGCCACGCGATGCAAGCCCCAATTTTCAAGAATTTTGAAAAGAGTTTTTCGAGACCATTTCGAGCAAATCCCACCGGTTTCATAGGAGTAAACTTGCCCCACTGCAAATGCTCGAAAGGACCGGCATGAAAGAACTCTCCAACCGCACGGCAACGTTTACCGATTCCGTCATCCGCCGCATGACGCGCATCTCCAACAAGTATGGCGCCGTCAACCTGTCGCAGGGCTTCCCCGACTTCGATCCCCCGGCGCAGCTGCTCGATAGCCTGAGCACCATCGCCAGCGACCCCAAGCCGCTCTATCACCAGTACTCCATCACCTGGGGCTCCCAGGCCATGCGCGAGGCGCTCGCCGCCAAACATGAGCACTTTATGGGCATGCCGATCGACCCCAACCAGAATATCGTGGTCACCTGCGGCTCCACCGAGGCCATGATGGCCGCCATGATGACGGTCACGAACCCCGGCGACAAGGTCGTCATCTTCTCGCCGTTCTACGAGAACTACGGCGCCGACACGATCCTTTCGGGTGCCGAGCCCATCTACGTGCCGCTCAACCCACCCACATTCGACTTTGACCGCAAGACACTCGAGGCGGCCTTCCGCGACAACGACCCCAAAGCCATCGTCCTGTGCAACCCTTCCAACCCCTGCGGCAAGGTCTTTACGCGCGAGGAGCTCACCTTTATCGCCGACCTCTGCAAAAAGTACGACGCCTATTGCATCACCGACGAGGTATACGAGCACATCGTCTACGCACCCCATGAGCACGTCTACATGGCCACGCTGCCTGGCATGTTCGAGCGCACCATCAGCTGCAGCTCGCTGTCCAAGACCTACTCCATCACCGGCTGGCGTCTGGGCTACACTATCGCCCCTGCCGAAATCACCGAGCGCATCAAAAAGGTCCACGACTTCCTCACCGTGGGCGCCGCCGCTCCCCTGCAGGAAGCCGTCGTCACCGCCCTCAACTTCGACGACAGCTATTACGATGAGGTCCTTGACCTCTATGCCGCCAAACGCGACCTGTTCTGCCAGGGACTCGACAGCATCGGTCTTGAGCATAACGTGCCGCAGGGCGCCTACTACGTCATGATGGACATCTCTGAGTTTGGCTATGACAGCGACCTCGAATTCTGCGAGGACCTCGCGTCTAAGGTGGGCGTGGGCGCCGTGCCCGGCTCGAGCTTCTTCCGCGAGCCCGTCAACCACCTGATTCGTTTCCACTTTGCCAAGCGAGACGAGACGCTTAACGCGGCACTGGAGAACCTCAAGTCCCTGCGTGATAAAATCAAACCGCGCGGGTAAGGACGGCCCGGCAACGCTCTATACTTTAGTCATGGAGCAACTCGTCCCAGTGAGAGGAATATTATGGAAGAGCAGCAACTTATCGGAGCGCTCGAGGCCGGCGGCACCAAGATGGTCTGCGCCACGGGCTATGCAGACGGCACGGTCCTGGAGCGTGAGCAGATCGTGACCACGACTCCGCAGGAGACCGTCGAGGCCGTCAACGCATGGTTTGCCGACAAGGGCATCGCCGCGCTGGGCATCGGCGCCTTTGGCCCCACCGCAGTCAACCCTGCCTCGCCCCAATACGGCAAGATCCTGGAGACGCCCAAAACGGCATGGCGCTACTTTGACCTGCTGGGCACCATCCAAAACGAGCTCAATATTCCCTGCGGCTACGACACCGACGTCAACGTCGCCTGCCTGGGCGAGGTCACCTTTGGTTGCGCCCAGGGCCTCACTGACGTTGTGTATCTGACCATCGGTACCGGCGTGGGCGCCGGCGTGCTCTCGGGCGGCCAGCTCGTGCACGGCATGATGCATCCCGAGGCCGGCCACATCCTGGTCACGCGCGACCCGCGCGACACCATTGGCGAGCACAGCGCCTGCCCCTTCCACGACGACTGTCTCGAGGGCCTCATCGCCGGCCCCGGCGTTAAAAAGCGCTGGGATGGCAAGAGCGCCGGAGACATGGCCGATGACTCGGAGGCCATGGACCTGCTCGCCGGCTATCTGGCACAGGCACTCATGACCTACACGCTGTGCTACGCGCCGCAAAAGATCATCATCGGCGGCGGCGTGGCCGACCACACTCCCATCGTGCCGCTCGCACGCAAAAAGTGCGCCGAGATGCTCAACGGCTATATCGTCACGCCCGAGGTCAACGACATCGATAGCTACATCGTCAACAACAGCCTCGAGGGCAAGCAGGGCATCATGGGCTGCCTGGCCCTGGGCGCACAGGCGCTTCAGTAGCAGACGCACCCACGGGGCGTGGCACGCCCGGCAAATCCGACCTACGGAACGACGCCACCACGCCTCATATAAGCCCTCAAATAAAAAAGGCCGCC
>JAIHTM010000112.1 GCA_022713905.1 Collinsella sp. | reverse complement strand
ACCAAAACGGCCTGGGACAGAACAACTCGGCCGCAAGCCGCGCCGCCAGCGCCCCGCGCGCCGGCCAGCAGCAGTTTGCCGCCCCGCAGCAGCAGCGCCCCGCCGCCATGCCCCAGCAGCAGCCGACGCCTCGCGCCGCCGCTCCCGACCCGCTTGCCGTGGCAGACCCCTTCGCGCCTAGCGTCCCCGACCCCGCCGCCGCACCCATCCCGGTGCCGCAGACCGTCTCGCGCGACGCGCTTGCCGGCATGGGCGGAGCCGCCGCGACCGGTGCCGCCGTGGGCCTAGGCGCCGCAGCCGGCATCGCTTCCAACATGGCGAGCACTCGCGCCCCGCAGCGCCCGCTCGCCCAGCTCGTCGACGTCGTGAGCGGCGAGAGCCATAGCATCACCTCCGCACAGGTGACCATCGGTCGCGAGCGCTCAGTTTCCGACATTGCCCTGCGCGACCCCAACGTGTCGCGCCGCCACGCCCAGCTCACCTTTACGGGCTCGGATTGGTCGATCGAGGACCTCAATTCCACCAACGGCACGCTCGTCAACAACCGCCGCATTACGCGCTGCCCGCTGCGCAACGGCGATCTGCTGACGTTTGGCCTGAGTACCTTTGAATTTAGGGGATAGTCGCTTATGAACATCGATATCGTCCTTTTTGCAGGCCGCATCGTCCTGGTCGCCCTGCTCTATATCTTCTTGTTCGCCGTCATGAAGACCGGCGTGGGACTTGTGCGCGGGCAGCGCCGCGACTCGGCTATCTGGACGATTGATGTGGACAAGGGTCCGCGCGGTATCCGCGGCATCCACGTAGACATGCTCGGCCCCGTCATCGTCGGTCGCTCGCCATCTTCGGACATCTGCATCAACGAGCCGTTTGTCTCGGCCTCGCATGCGCGCTTTTCGCTACAGGGCCCGGCGCTCATCATCGAGGACCTCAACTCGCTTAACGGCACGCTCGTCAACGGCCGCCAGCTCGTGGAGCCCGCAACGCTGCGCGAGGGCGACGAAGTCCAGATTGGCGACGTGGTCATGAAGGTGAACCGTCGATGATCGACGAGGAGAACAAGTCCGCAACTATGACCGAGGCACCGGCCGCCGCCACAGCTGCGCCGGCCCACGCCGCTCCAGCGGGCTCCGCACCCGTGGAACCCGAGGACACCGTGTTCTCCCTGCCTCTTTCGCATGTAACGCATGATATTTCGGATCTCGCCGATAACGAGGACGAAGATGATGCCGCAGCGGCGCCCATCGGCGCACATGCTGCGGAACAGCCCACAGCGCCCGAAGCAACCCCGGCGCCAGCTCACTTTGCAGAGCCCGTCGCCGCGGCAATCAACGAGAGCGCTGCGGCGTTTGCGGCACCCGAGCCCGCCGCGCCGGCGTTTCCCATAGCCCCGGCATCCGAGGTTGCGCCCGCGTCTACGCCGGCGCCCGAGCCTATAGACGTCAGCCCGCAAGACGACGAGTCGACCGCCCGCGTTTCCGAGGAGCCCGACTCCCCGGACACCGGCGATTCCGAATCAAACGCCGAGACCGACACCGTCTCTCCCGGTGACACCGCCGAGATCGACGTTGCCGCCGTTGAGGCCAAGCTCAAAGACCCCGGCTCGACCATGAGCTTTGAGCCCCTGACCGAGGAGCGCATCGAGACCGACTCGACCTATGATGCCGGCACCACCACGCAACTCATGTGGGGCGCCCGCTCCGACGTTGGCTGCGTGCGTCCGCACAATGAGGATTCCTACCTGGTGCAGTCGCCGCTCTTTTGCGTATGCGACGGCATGGGTGGTCACGCCGCCGGCGAGGTGGCCTCTTCTATCGCTGTCGAGACCATCGCCAAGACGGCCCCGCAGTCTGCCGACGCAGCACGCCTGGCCGCAGCCGTCGAGGCAGCCAACGCCGCCGTAATCGAGGCGGCCCTGAATGGCCTGGGCAAGCCCGGCATGGGCTGCACAGCCACTTGCGCCTATATCGAAAACGACACGCTCGCCATCGCTCACGTGGGTGACTCTCGCGCCTACCTGCTCCACGAGGGCACGCTCATCCGCGTGACCCGCGACCACTCCTACGTGGAGGAGCTCGTGGACGCCGGCGAGATCACGGCAGACGAGGCTCGCGTCCACCCCAACCGTTCGGTCATCACCCGTGCGCTGGGCTCGGACCCCGCCATGTATGCCGACCACTTCACTCTGCATATCGAGGAAGGCGACCGCCTGATCCTGTGCTCCGACGGCCTCTCGAGCATGATTCCCGATAGCGATATCGAGAACATCGCCACGCAGTCCTCAACCGCGCAAATCTGCGTCGACAACCTAGTGGACGCGGCGCTTGCCGCCGGCGGCCACGACAACGTGACCGTAGTAGTCGTTGACCTGGTTGACGATGGCGTCATGCGCGAGGCGCAACGCGTGCGTCGCCGCAACGTTACTATCGCCGCCATCCTGGCCCTCGTCTTTGTGCTGGCAGCTGGCATCTGGGCCTACACGGGTGTCACCGGCTCGTACTACCTTGGTACCTACCAGGGCAATGTCGCCGTCTGGCGCGGCCTGCCCGGCAAGCCGCTCGGACTCAAGCTCCACTGGCTCGAAAGCGAAACCAGCATCAAGCTATCCGACCTGCCCGAAGACACGCAAAACCGCCTCAAGGCGGGCATTCCGCAAACAAGTGTCGACGATGCGCAGGACACGATATCCAAGTACCGCCACCAGATCGACGAGGAGCAGACCCGCCAGGTGATCGACGCGCAAACGATTCGCGACAACACCAATCAGGGATCGACCTCCGAATCAGATTCCGAGAAAACCGCCGAACAGTCCGCCGAGGCCGAAGCCTCCGATAAGAATTAGAAAGGGAGTGCCGCTTATGAGTCGCCGCAACACCGAGCTGCTCTTGCTCATCGCCTCGGCGTTCCCCGTCATCCTGCTGTATGCGATGTACGTCCTCACCGCGGGCGCTGCCATCTCCTTTGAGACGCTCGCCGTACCGATCGGCCTCTTTGCCGCCTTCGCCGCGGCACATATCGCCGTGCGCATCTTGGCGCCCGGCGCCGACCCCGCCATCCTACCCATCGTATTTATACTTTCGGGCATCGGCATCACGTTCGTGACGCGTCTCGCCCCCGCTCTCGCCATCTCACAGCTCATCATCCTGTTTGTCTCGGTGGCCCTGATGGTGGGAACGCTTGCACTGGTCAAAAACCTCGACGTGGTCATGCGCTACAAGTACACCTTTGGCATTATCGGCATCATCCTGCTGATGCTGCCCATCTTTATCGGCACCACGATCTCGGGCTCCAAGCTGTGGATTCGCATCGCGGGCTTTACCATCCAGCCTGGCGAGTTCGCCAAGGTCTTTATCGTGCTGTTCCTGGCCGGCTACTTGGCCGAGAACCGCGAGCTGCTCTCCATCTCCAACCGCAAGATCCTGGGCTTTAAGATCCCTCGTCTGCGACTGCTGCTGCCGCTGTTTGCCGTGTGGGGTGTGTGCCTGCTCGTCGTCGTCTTCGAACGCGACCTGGGTTCGGCGGTGCTGTTCTACACCATCTTCTTGCTGATGCTCTACGTTGCCACGGGGCGCTTTTCGTATGTCGTTATCGGCCTTGCGCTCTTAGCTGTTGGAGCCGTGGGCGCCTACAAGTTCCTGTCTCACGTTCAGGTGCGTTTCCAGGTTTGGCTCGATCCGTTTAAGGACGCCCAGGGTCAGGGCTACCAGATCGTCCAGTCGCTCTTCTCGCTTGCCGATGGCGGTCTGGTCGGTGTTGGCATCGGCAACGGCATGGCCAACAACATCCCTGTCGTCGAGTCCGACTTTATCTTCTCGGCTATCGGCGAGGAGATGGGCCTTTTGGGCGGCGGCGCCGTGCTCATCCTGTTTATGCTCTTTGCCGTGCGTGGCCTCACCACGGCTGCCCGCGCTAAATCCGACCTCGCCGCCTTTAGTGCCACGGGCCTTACGGCAGCCATCAGCTTCCAGGCCTTTTTGATCGTAGGCGGCGTTACCCGCCTGATCCCGCTGACCGGCGTCACCTTGCCCTTTATGAGCCAGGGCGGCTCCTCGCTGCTGGCGAGCTTTATCATCGTCGCGCTCCTGCTGCGCGCCGGTGACGAGGCGACCGGACGCGAGGCCGAGCTTACCGGCACCGGCACCATGGCCGCCATCTCTGATGATCAGGTCGCATCTGCCGCCGCCCCGACGGGCACGCGCTTTGCCACCTCGTCTTCCTACGGCAGCGGCAGCCATTCCGTCGGCTCGCGCATGCGCCGTCGCCTGCTCGACACACCTGAATCCGGTGTGCTCGGCCGCGTGGCGCTCGCCAACCGTCTAACCCGCGCGGTGCTCGCCTTTACGGCGCTGTTCGCCATCCTTATCGGCAACCTCACCTATGTCCAGGTCATCAAGGCCAAGGACTATCAGGACATGCCGACCAACAACCACACCATCGCCCGCTCCAAGTACATCCAGCGCGGTTCCATCATCACGTCCGACGGCGTGACGCTGGCCGAGTCGCTGCAACAGGAGGACGGCACCTACGTACGCTCCTACCCCAACGGTAACCTGGCAGCGCACGTGGTTGGCTACGTGAGTCAGCAGTATGGCACCACCGCCATCGAGAGCGTCATGAACGACACGCTCACCGGTTCTAAGGACTACTCCAGCTGGAACAACGCCATCGCGTCGCTCGCGGGCCAGACCCAGCCGGGCAACACCGCCAAGCTCACCATCGACTCGCGCATCCAGACGGCGGCCGAGCAGGCACTCAAGGGCTTTAAGGGCGCTGTAGTGGTCATCGACCCGCGTACCGGCGCGGTGCTCGCATGTGCCAGCTCGCCCACCTATGACAACACCAACATCGATGCCCTGCTGCAGACGGGCGGCGGCGAGGACGGCTCCATGTACAATCGCGCCATGGACGCGCTGTACACGCCGGGCTCAACGTTTAAGGTCGTTACGCTTTCCGCGGCACTCGAGACCGGTACCGCCAGCCTTACCAGCACCTACCAGGCGCCCGGCTCCATGGACATCGGCAACGCACCGGTCACCAACTATGCCAACGAGAGCTACGGCACCATCAGCCTGCAGCAGGCCTTTGCCGTGTCCTCCAACGTCGTCTTTGGCCAGGTGGCAAACGAAGTTGGCGCAAACACGCTCGTGCAGTTTGCCAACGCCTTTGGCTACGGCCAAAAGCTCGGCCAGGACCTGACCTCCGCGGCCTCCATCATGGCCGACCCGTCGCTCATGACCGAATGGGAGACCGCCTGGGCCGGTGCCGGCCAGCCTGTCGGCATGGACCACACGCCCGGCCCGCAAACCACCGTCATGCAAAACGCCGTGATTGCCGCCGCCATCGCTAACAGTGGCGTAGTCATGGACCCGTACTTTGTAGCCCAGGTACTTGCCCCGGACGGAACCGTGGTCAAGACCACGCAGTCCCGCTCGCTGGGGCAGGCCGTCAGCTCCGCCACGGCCGACCAGGTCAAGCAGGCCATGCTTGCCGTCGTCCAGTCCGGCACCGGCACCGATGCCCAGATCCCCGGCGTCAAGGTCGCCGGCAAGACCGGCTCGGCCGAGACCGGCGGCACCAACGTCAACTCGATGTTCGTTGGCTTTGCACCTTACGATTCACCCACGGTCGCCATCTCGGTGGCCTTGGAGGATTTCGACAAGCATGACGTCAAGGCCGCCAAGATCGCCGGTATCGTCCTGACCGCGGCGCTTGCCGCACAGGGAGCGTGATGCCCATGATCGAATCGGACACCCGAGGCGCGCCGCGGCCGAAGAGTTAGCGGCAACGCGCCACACGGCCCCAGCGGCCACATCATAGGTACTACACACATTGTTGAGCGAATAGTTATGTTAGGAGCAGGAATGGAACAGAGGGTCCTCGGGGGAAGATACCTCCTCAAGGATAAGGTGGGAACAGGCGGCATGGCGACCGTCTACCGTGCACAGGACCAGGTCCTCGACCGCACGGTAGCCGTCAAGATTATGCTGCCGCAGTATGCCGGCGACGCCACCTTCGCCGCGCGCTTTAAGCAGGAGGCCCAGGCAGCAGCCGGCCTCTCCTCCCCCTATATCGTAGGCGTCTACGATTGGGGCAAGGACGGCGACACCTATTACATCGTCATGGAGTACCTGCGCGGTACCGACCTCAAGAGCGGCATCAAGAGCCATGGAGCCCTCGACCCCAAAAAGGTCGCGCAGATCGGCTCGCAGATCAGCTCCGCGCTTTCGGTCGCACACAAGCACGAGATCATCCACCGCGACATCAAGCCGCAAAACATCATGGTGCTGCCCGACGGCAACATCAAGGTGATGGACTTTGGCATCGCGCGCGCCAAGAACAGCCACCTCACGCAAGACAACAACGTGCTGGGAACCGCCCACTACGTCAGCCCCGAGCAGACCCGTGGTCAGGACCTCGGCCCCACCTCGGATATCTACTCGCTGGGCGTCGTGATGTACGAGTGCGCCACCGGCCGCGTTCCCTTTGACGGTGACGACGCTATCTCGGTCGCACTCAAGCAGGTCAACGAGCTGCCTATTCCGCCGAGCCAGATCAACTCCGGTGTCGACGCCGACCTTGAGCGCATCATCCTCAAGTGCATGGAAAAGGACCCGGCGAATCGCTTCCAGACGGCCGACGAGCTGCGTCAGGTGCTCAACAGCTACCTGTCCGGGCGCGCCGTCAACATTTCCGAGCCCACGCGCATCATCGGTGCCCCCGGCGAGCTCGGCGCCACCAAGACCCGCGAGCTTTCCGACCAGACGCGCGCCATGGTTCGTCCCGTCTCGGGCGTGAGCGGCCAGAACACCACCCGTAGCTCGGTTTCGGGCTCCACCGGCTCCTACGAGGTCGAAAAGCCCAAATCCAACAAGAACAAGATCATCGCCGCCGTGGTGGCAGCCGTTGCCGTCATCGGCATCGTGGTGGCCTTTGCCACAGGACTCTTTGGCGGCGAGCAGGTCACCGTGCCCGATGTGCTGGGCAAGGACCAGCAGACTGCCGTCGAGCTGATCAAGGAAGCTGGCCTCGAGGTCGGCACCATCGACCAAAGCTACAACGACGATGTCGACGAGGGCAAGGTCGCCGAGCAGACGCCCAACGGCAACACCAAGAAGACCAAGGGCACCAAGGTGAACCTGGTAATCTCCAAGGGCCCCAAGCCCTCCGAAAAGGTTGAGGTTCCCAAACTTGTCGGCCTGACCAAGGACCAAGCAGAAGCCGCGCTGGCAAGCGTTGGCCTGAAGGGCAACGCCTCCGAGGAGGCCAACGAGGCCGATGAGGGCCAGGTCTTTGAGCAGGGCACCGAAGCCGGTAAGGAAGTCGAGAAAGGCACGACCATCTCGTACAAGGTCTCGGGCGGCCCGGATACCACGTCCGTCCCCGACCTGACCGACATGACCGAGGCCCAGGCGCGCAACGCCCTCGATATGGCAGGCTTTGGCGTCGACGTGAGCTACCAGGAGAACGACTCGGTTACCGAGGGCACCGTGATCAGCTGGAACCCCAGCGGCAAGCAGAAGCCCGGCGCCACGATTACCGTCGTCATTGCCAAGAAGTCCGGCAAGGCCACCGTCCCGGGCAACCTGTACGGCAAGAGTATTTCCGCCGCCGTTACCGCGCTCAACAACGCCGGTTTCTATAACATCGGCTTCTGTGACCAGAACGGCAATCCCGTAAGCGGTAACGAGGAAGCCACCGTTACGGGCGTCTCCCCCACCGGCAAGCAGTCCACCGACAGCACGATCACGCTAACAGTCGCACTTTCTGGCTCGGGTTCGGGCTCTGGCTCGGGCACGGGTGACGATTCCGGTACGACCAACTAGTCGCCACCCCACCGCTCATCACGGCTCTCGCCGCAAACATATTCGCTCACAGGCGC
>JAIHTM010000453.1 GCA_022713905.1 Collinsella sp. | reverse complement strand
CTTTGGTACGGTTGACGGCCTGCTCGATGCCATTGCCGTCGATGTGGTGGAGATGATTGTCGACTCGGTCGAGAAAACGCTTGCTTCTATGGACGGTGACACCAGCGAGCGCGCTCTTGGCGCGGCGGCGACCTTCTTTAAAACCGTTAATGAGGCACTGTGCAACAACTTAGTGCTCAATCGTCAGCTGATCGAGAATATTCCGCTCGATGATTTCATGGCTCGTCTTCGTGCGCCGCTCGAACATGAGATTGCCGAGCGCGATCTGCTGCCCCAAGGTCTCAAGGACGAGATGTTCGACTACTATCTGGCGTTTTTGCTGTCGGGTATTATCGGTATCTATCGCACGTGGGCGCTGTCTGACGGCTCGGTTCCTATCGAGCGCGTCTCTGAGGTCGCCAACGATCTGACTCTCAATGGTCTGTCGAGTCTGGAATCTCGCTTGGATTAGGCCTAGTTGGGCTCGTCGGCGTGGAAATTCCTGTTCCTGAGGTTCTCCGGCGCCTTTGAGACCTTGCCGGCGTAGGAGCTGTAGCCTGAGGATCCTTAAATGAAAGTCCAGTTTATCCTTCCCACTCCAATTGGGAATCCTCCGATGCGCCTTCGCACGCTCGCATGACCTCGATACCATGCGAGCGTGCGAACTCGACGAGCTCTGCGTTGCGGGCGTTTATGGTGCCGAAGGCGGCGGGGCACACGATAAGGCGCGCGCAGTGGACGAGGAGCTCTTTGGCGCGGGCTATGGTTTTATCCCCGATCGGCTCGAAGGCGCGCTCGGCCACGCATTCCGTCGCCAGGTCGCGCGCGAGCTCGCAGTCGATGTCCCCTTCGTGCAGAATGCCCGCGTAGAACGCCTTGCCCTGCCGGATGAGCTGGCGAAACACAGCTGACCCCGTACCCGCGCCGGCGATGACGAACGTGTGCGCATCGCCGTGTGGGCGCCCAATTTCCACGCTGCCGAAGCGCTCGTTGAAGGTGCCATGTTGAAGGCCGTAGAGCTCGCCAATCGTCTCGCGCGTGAATATGTCCTCGGGTGCGCCGGCGCGGA
>JAIHTM010000111.1 GCA_022713905.1 Collinsella sp. | reverse complement strand
TCCTGGACTGGAGGGGCCGCAAGGTCCTGTCCCGCCAGTTCCCCGCCGACGCGGCGGGCTACGAGGCGCTCGCCGGGGCGATCGCCGCGGCCGGGGAGCCGGCCTGCATCGCGATGGAGGGGACGTCGTCCTACGGGGCGGGCCTCACCAGGCACCTCGCGTCGCTGGGGATGCCCGTGCGCGAGGCACTCTCCCCGGCGAGGACGCAGAGGAGGCGCCCGGGGCAGGGAAAGTGCGACGAGGCGGACGCGGAGGCGTACCGGGCGCTGATGCGCCCGCACGAGATCAGGAGGCCCGAGGACGCCTCGGAGCTCGTGGCGGCCAGGCGCGCGGCGAAGGTCAGCCAGGTGAGGGCGGCGTCCATACTGGGCACCAGCGAGAAGTACATCTCGATGCTGGAGAGGGGCCAAAGGGAGCTCAAGCCCATAAGGAGGGCCTACGAGGCATGGGTCGAGGCCGGACTTCCGCTCGATTGGGACAGGCAAGCCTTCGAGGCCGAGCGCAAAATGGATTCTAAAAAACACCTTGCCAAATAGGAGCGTCAGACCAGGAAACCCCCTTATCCGCAGCTCCGAAGGAGCAGGATAAGGGGGTTTCCATGGTCGAGGACGTTCTGAAAACTAAGTCCAACACGGGCCCGGACGAGGACAACCGACTACAGGTCGATGTGCGATTCCTTGATCGGGAACGGCTCGGCGAAGTGGCAGGCGCAGCAGTGGCCCGGGGCAACTTCCTTAAACTCAGGCAGCTTCTCGGAGCAGATGCCCTGCGCGATCGGGCAGCGCGTGTGGAAACGGCAGCCGGTCGGCGGATCCAGCGGCGACGGCGGATCGCCAGCGAGGATGATACGCTTGCGGGTCTTCTGGATATCCGGATCGGGCACCGGCACAGCAGACAGCAGTGACTGCGTGTACGGGTGGTGAGGCTCACTATAGAGCGTCTTCCAGTCCGAAACCTCGACCATCTTGCCCAGGTACATAACGGCAACGCGATCGGAGATGTGCTGCACGACGGAGAGGTCGTGAGCAATGAAGAGATAAGCAGTACCGAACTTATCCTGAAGCTCCTTCAGCAGGTTCAAAACCTGGGCCTGAATGGAAACGTCAAGTGCAGAGACAGGCTCGTCGCAGATGATCAGCTTGGGCTTCAGAGCAAATGCGCGGGCGATGCCGACACGCTGACGCTGACCGCCCGAGAACTCGTGCGGATAGCGGTTGATGTGCTCGGGGTTCAGACCGACGACGTCCAGCAGCTCGCGGACGCGCTCGATACGCTCCTCCTTGGTACCTACGCCGTGAATGGTCATGGGCTCGGAGACGATCTCGCCGATGGTCATACGAGGGTTGAGCGAAGCATAGGGGTCCTGGAAGATGAACTGCATCTCGCGACGCATATCCTTGATCTCGTGCTTGCTCATCTCGGCAACGTCTTTGCCCTGGAAAAACACTTTGCCTGCCGTCGGCTTGGTCAGGCGCATGATGGTGCGACCCGTCGTGGACTTACCGCAACCAGACTCACCAACCAGACCAAAAGTCTCGCCAGGATAAATCTCAAAAGAGATGTCATTTACAGCAGAGACGACACGCTTGGAAAAACGCTTGGCGAACATGCCGGACTCAGCGGGGAACTCCTTAGAAAGGTGCTCGACCTTCAGCAACGGAGTACGCTCGTTGGTATCTGCCATTACGCCTCGCCTCCCTTCTTGGAATCCTTGCGCGTACGGGACGTCTCAGGAGCGTTCTTGAGAAACTCGGGGTCACCGGAGTAGTGGCATGCAGAGTAATGACCAGACTCGGTGACAACGCGCTCGGGGCGCTGCTTGCGGCACTTATCGGTCGCATAGGGACAACGAGGCGAGAACACGCAGCCCTCGGGCAGGTTCATGAGCGAAGGCGGGTTGCCGTGAATCGGCGTAAGCGGCTTCTTCTCTTCGATGGCCTGCTCCGGGATGGAGCGGATAAGGCCCCAGGTGTAGGGGTGGCGGCTCTCGTAGAAGATTTCCTCAGCAGTACCGAACTCGACGGGACGGCCGGCGTACATAACCATGATCTTGTCGGCCATGTCGGCGACGACGCCCAGGTCATGGGTAATCATGATGATGGCGTTGCCGTTCTTCTCCTGCATTTCCTGCATAAGCTCAATAATCTGAGCCTGGATGGTAACGTCCAGAGCCGTCGTGGGCTCGTCGGCAATCAGAATATCGGGATCGCAGGCAAGAGCCATGGCAATCATGACGCGCTGACGCATACCGCCAGAGAACTGGTGCGGATACTCGTTGACGCGCTTCTCGGGCTCGGGAATACCAACGAGGTCCAAAAGCTCGGTGGCACGCTTGAGTGCCTCCTGCTTGGAGTAGCCACGGTGCAGACGAAGGCCCTCACCCACCTGCTTGCCGATCTTATAGACCGGGTTCAAGGAGGTCATAGGATCTTGAAAGATCATCGCGATATCGTTGCCGCGAATGTGCTGCATCTCTTCCTCGGTCATCTCGAGGATAGAACGACCGCGATAGCGAACGTCGCCGCCCTCGATCTTCCCCGGAGGCATCGAAATAAGGCCCATGATGGTCATGGCGGTCACGGACTTACCGGAGCCGGACTCACCGACGACGCCAAGGGTCTCGCCGCGATCGAGCGTGTAGGAGACACCGTCGACAGCGCGAACGACGCCATCCTCGGTGTGGAAATACATCTTAAGGTCATCGACCTCGAGCAGATGCTGGCCCTCAGGAACCGGCTGGTCCTTCAGGTCCACATAGTTCTTGTTCTTCTTCATCCTTATGCGTCCTTCATCTTGACGTCGAGGGCGTCGCGCAGACCATCACCCAACAGGGTGAAGGCGAGCACCGTCGAGAGAATTGCCAGACCGGGCATGATCATCATCCAGGGAGCGGTCAGAAGATACTGCTGACCGTCCTGAATCATGGAGCCCCACGAAGGCGTAGGCGGAATAACGCCCATGCCGAGGAAGGACAGAGCGGACTCGGTCAGAATGGCGCCACCAATGTTCATGGTCGCGTAGACCACGATGGAGGCGACGGAGTTCGGGAAGATGTGACGCACGACGATACGAGCATCGGATGCACCCATCGCGCGCGCAGCATCAACATAGTCGTTTTCCTTGACCGTCAAGATTGCAGAGCGGAAGACGCGCGCAATCGAAGGCCAGCCGAGAATACCGATGGCGATAAAGACGTTCTGAAGGCCACGGCCGATAACGGCGATCATGGCGACAACGAACAGCACGTACGGGAACGCCAGGAAGATGTCCGCACAGCGCATGATGATCGTATCCCAGATGCCGCCGTAGAAACCCGCCAGAGCACCCATGACCAGACCGATCAGCGTGGAGATCGCGGTGGCCATAATGCCGACGGACAGCGAAACGCGCGCACCGTAGATAACGCGGACGAGAATGTCACGACCAAGGGCGTCGGTGCCAAACGGGTGCTCTGCACACGGAGCCAGCAGCGACGTCTCGGCCATGGTGGTCGAGTCGGAAGCCGTCGGCGAACCGAGCCAGGGCTTAGCCCACAGATCTGCGGTCAGTGCAACCACAACGACGATGATGATCCAGCAGACACCGATAACGGCGAGCTTGTTCTTACGAAGACGCTTAAAAGCGTCGCCCCACAGCGTGCGGGACTTGGCGGGAGCAGATGCGGCCTTGGTGGCGGTAGCCTGCTCCTGAGACTGAGAATCAGTTTCCTGCATGAGACGTACCTCCCTTAGGCCTTATCCGACGGACCGCCAAGGCGGATGCGTGGGTCGAGGAATGCATAGCTAATGTCGACGAGCAGGTTGATCACCATAACGACGACGACGATGAGCGTAACGCCGCCCATAACGATGGGCCAGTCACGCATGCTAATGGCGCGATAGACCTCATAGCCGATACCGGGCCAGTTAAAGACCGTCTCGGTCAGGATGGCGCCCGAAAGCATGCCACCAAAGTCGACACCAATATAGGTAACGACGGGGATGAGTGCATTCTTAAGCGCATGCTTGACGATGATCGCGCGATTGGAGAGACCCTTCGCCTTTGCCGTACGGATGTAATCCTGGTTCATGACGTCAAGCAGCTGCGAGCGCATAATGCGGGCAGCATAAGCGGTCGAAACCGAAGCCAGCGTAATGGTCGGAAGCACATAGTGCATCCAATCCTGATACTGAGAGCTGGAACCGCCGGCACCCGAGATCGGCATGGAGATTGCACCGCCCGTGGCGTCCTTGAGGATGACGCCAAAGAACAGCTGCAGCAACATACCGAGCCAGAAGGCCGGGACCGCAACGAGGATCGACGTGGTGAGCGTTACCAAAATATCCCAGAAGGAATAACGCTTTACCGCCGAAATGATACCCGCACCGATACCCATAATTGCCTCGAGCACGATGGCGCACGCGGCAAGTTTGACCGTATACGGATACTTCTGGGCAAAGATATCCGTAACCGGCAGCTTGCGCTGATACGAATTGCCCAGATCGCCATGAAGCAGGCCGTTCATGTAATACAAGTAACGGTCCACGAGCGACGTTTGAACGGGGTCGCCGTTCTCGTCAAGGATCGCGTTGCCGTCCTCGTCCGTCTGGACCAGGTGATAGCGAACGCGAAGCTGAAGCTCCACCTCGGGGGACAGAGCCTTGTCTCCACCGATCAGCTTGATCGGATCTCCCGGCACGATATTCTGGAGGGCGAACAGAATCAGCGTAACGCCCAAAAACACCGGGATGAACTGAAGCACACGTTTAACGATGTACTTACCCATACCACTCCCCTATCTAGGGATTAACCTAAATGGGATGCCGATCGCCAGACCGGCATCCCAAAATTACCATCAGCCAGTTTACCCCAGGTTAGGGAGAACTGTATGTTTCCCATGAGGTCTACGTAAATACTTGACCCTCACGGAAGCTGCAAACTCTTAGGCGAGCTCAGCGGTACCCAGATCGGCGTGCTTCTGCGGATCGACATAGAGGTGCTTAATGCGATCGGAGCCGGCGATGGTGTGCGTGTAGAACATAATCGGGATAACCGGGCAGTCGGCAGCGACCATTGCGTCGGCCTCCTGCATCTTAGCGACGCGCTCCTCGTCGTCAACAATAGTACGAGCCTCGTCGACCTTGGCGTCGAACTCGGGGTTGTTGTAACCAGAGCGGTTATCGCCACCGAGGGAGTCGGAGTGGAACAGCGGATACAGGAAGTTGTCCATGATCGGGTAGTCGGCAATCCAACCCAGACGACCGAACTGATAGTTAAAGTTCTGATACTGCTCGAGCAGGGCAGACCACTCAGGGGTATCGGAGACAGCGGTAACGCCAACCTTGGCGAGGTCACCGATGATGGACTCCATGATCTCCTTGTGACCGCCGTCCTGGTTGTAGGACAGGGTCACGCTAATGCCACGATCCCCGTTAGCGCCAGCGGGAGCAACCTTGTCGAGGTACTCGTTAGCCTTGTCGACATCGTAGGCGCAGAACTCCCATGCGCCCTCCTTGTAGCCATCGATGCCCGGAGGAACAATGCCGTCGGCAGGAGTACGGGTACCCTTGAAGATGGTCTTGCAGATGGCCTCACGGTTAATGGCCAGGGAGATGCCCCTACGCAGGTCGGCGTTGTTGAACGGCTCGGCCGTGGTGTTGCAGGTCAGATAGTACGTGGAAGGCTCGGCGCCGAGCAGCATACGCTGACCGTCGCTCATGGTGTAGCCATCCTTGGACTCGCCACGGTCCTTCTTGGCGGCATCGATCTGAGCGACGGGAACATCGCAGACATCGAGGTTACCGGCCTGGAACTCCTTGTAAGCAGTCTCCATGTCCTTGATGACCTGGAAGTGGATGCCATCGATCTTGGCCTTGTCGCCATAGTAATCGTCGAACTTCTTGAGGTTGATCTCCTGACCATCCTCCCACTTGCCGTCCATCATGAACGGGCCGTTACCGACCGGTGCAAGATAGAAGCTCTTGACATCGGACTCGGCGCACTCGGGAACCGGGGCCAGAGCCGGGTGAGAGGCGACGAAGGGGAAGTCAGCGTAAGCGGAAGACAGCTTGACGACGAGGGTCTCATCGTCGGGGCAGGTAACACCGCTGAGCTCGGTAGCGTTACCGGCAAGCAGGTCGTCATAGCCCTCGACCATGGAAAGGTGATAGGAGACCTCGGAAGGGCCGTACTCGGTAGCGATGGCCGACTTGGTGTTGACCAGACGCTCCCAACCGAGCTTGAAGGACTTGGAGGTAACGTCGTCACCGTTATGGAACTTAGCCTTCTTGATCTTGAAGGTGAACTCGGTGGCGTCGTCGTTGGCCTCAAAGGACTCGCAAGCCAGCGGAACGATCTCGCCCTTCTCGGCGTCATAAGAGGTCAGAGCGTCAAAGAGCTGGTACTCGACCTGAGTGCCCTGGTCCTCCTGGACATTGTAGGGGTCGATGCAGACCGGGTTGTTGATGTAGAAGTTCAGCGTCGAACCGGACTCAGAACCGGAAGTGTCGCCGCCCTTCTTGCCGCATGCGGCAAGAAAAGCCATGGAGCTCGCAGCGAGGGTGCCGCCAACAAAGGCGCGACGACCCATAACGGGCTGGTGGAACATAGAATCAGCCATGCCATCCTCCTTATGAGATAGGACAAAGAAATGTTCAGTCGGACATATGTCGAGACAATCCGATCCGAACCATCAAAACGCCGCCCGCTGCTATGGCTGGTTATGCACAACGAACCAACGTTTTGCAATACAGTAGCGCATTTTATGCACGATTTGGGGCTAATTCCGGTTAACGGTCGAGAATTTCTTTAGTTGGGCGAAGTATGTGGGGATATTTTGACTCTGTTACAAATATGTAAACAAAAAGGGTCCCGAACATGCGAGACCCTTTTTGAATATTTATGCGGCTCGTGCTTAGTAGCCGACGATGCCCTGCGGGAAGAAGAACATGCACAGCACGACGCACACGGCAAACACGACAGCCATGATGACGGTCAGGCGGTCGAGGTTCTGTTCCATAACGCCTGTGGCAGAGCTGGAGTTATACAGCGAGCTAGCAATCATATCCGAAACGCCGGTACCCTTACCGGAATGCATCAGGACGAGAATCGTCAGCGCCACGGCAGAGACAGCCCAAACGACAAACAGAAGAATCTGGAACGGACCCATAGATAAGCTCCTTAATAGAACAGTTCAAACTCCAGTACTGTACCACAATCCCCCACTCTCCCCTACCTGCCACTCAAGGACGGGGCGGAAATGGCAGAAATACCAAAAAGGGGGTTGTCCGGTTGTGGACAACCCCCTTACTAGAAAACGGTATTTGTTTTCTATTAGGCCTCGGTGGCGAGCACGCGGCCCGTCATCTCGGCGGAAGGCTCAATACCAGCCATGGTGAGCATGGTCGGAGCGATATCGGAAAGACGGCCGTCCTCGATACCAGTGAGCTTGGCCTTCTCATCAACGATGATAAACGGCACGCGGTTGGTGGTGTGAGCCGTAAACGGATGCTTGGAACCGTCGGAAGCAACGTCAAACATGTGATCGGCGTTGCCGTGGTCGGCGGTAATCAACGCAAAGCCGCCCTTGGCGAGAATCGCCGGGACAACCTTGGACAGGGCATCGTCAACAGCCTCGACGGCCTTAACGGCAGCGTCGAAGACACCGGTGTGACCAACCATGTCGCAGTTCGCGAAGTTCACGATATAGAAATCAGCGCGGTCCTCGTTGATGGCGGCGACAAGCTTCTCGGTAACCTCGGGAGCGCTCATCTCGGGCTGCAGATCGTAGGTAGCGACCTTGGGGGAAGCGACGAGCACGCGCTCCTCGCCCTCCTTGGGCTCCTCGATGCCGCCGTTGAGGAAGAACGTCACGTGGGCGTACTTCTCGGTCTCGGCAGTGTGC
>JAIHTM010000110.1 GCA_022713905.1 Collinsella sp. | reverse complement strand
ATGTTGCCAGCGGCCCCGCTTTTGCACTATCCGCTATGCCCTATTCGGCATCCTCGACCTCATACGAATCCGCCTCGGCTGGCTCATCGTTTGTCTCTGGCACAGCCTCGCGCGCCTCGTCAAACGCCGCCTTCATGGTCTTGTTACCCCACGTGAGCTTGCGAATGGTAAGCTCATCGGCCTTGTTGTGAGCCAGGCGCAGGTTCTCTGTGCTACGGCGCAAATCGTCCTTGGTCTTCTCGAGCTGCTTGATGGCGGCATCAATCTCCTTGATCGCCGACTCGAATTGTTTGCTCGCCAGGTTGTAGTTGCGCGAGAATCCATCCTTGAACTTCTCCATCTTGGCTTCGAAGTTCGTGACATCGATATTCTGCTGCTTGTACTCCGCCAGCTCCTGCTTATAGCGAAGCGAACCCATGGCGGCGTTGCGAAGAAGCGTGATCATGGGAATAAAGAACTGCGGGCGAATCACGTACATCTTCTCGTAGCGATAGCTCACGTCCACGATTCCCGCGTTGTAAAGCTCGCTCTCGGGCTCGAGCAGCGTGCAGAGCACCGCGTACTCACAGCCTTTCTGGCGACGATCGTGATCGAGTTTCTTAAAGAAGTCCTTGTTTTTATGCTTGGTCGCGGTCTCGTCGTTCTCGTTTTTCATCTCGAACATAATCGAAATGACCTCGTTGCCGCTTGCGTCGCACTCGCGGAAGATAAAGTCGCCCTTGGTACCCTCGGACGCATCGTTATCTTTCTCGAAGTACGCGTTAGGAAACGCCGTCATGCGCAGGCGATTGAACTCGGTCTCGCAGAGCTGCTCGAGTGACTCGCCCACCATCTTGGTGGACAGGCGGACCTTCATGTCCTTAAGGCGCTCAATCTCTTCATCCTTGTAGCGAATCAGGTCATCGCTCGCGCGCTTGGCCTGCGCGAGCTCGAGCTCATGCGCCGCCTTGGCCTGTTCCTCGCGAGAATCGCGCACCGCCAGCTCACTCGTCAGCTTGGCACGTGCCTCATCGCGCTCTCGCTCCGCCGCGGCGACCGCCTCTGACAGGTTCATTTTTGCCATCAGTTCCTGCTCGCGCAGCTGGGCACGCAGACCCTCGGCCTCTTGCTCAGATTGTGCCTTTGCGACGGAAAACTTCTCCTGTACCGTCGCGCGGTAGTCAGCAAGCACGCGCTCGGCCTCGTTGCGAGCGGCATCGAGCTCACGCTGCGACTCTGCCGCGGCAGCGGCAAGCGCCATCTCCTGGGCCTTGTCAGCCGCGGCAAGCCTGGCCTGCAGCTCGGCAATCTGAGCATCACGTGCAGCTAAATCGTTTTGAGCAGCGTTGCGCGCCGCCGACTCGGCAAGCTTGGCTTCGTCATATTTGCGTCCCAGCTGCGCACGCAAATTGTCGATCTCGCGCTGAAGCTCAGCATTCTCCTTCTGAGCATCGGCACGGGCCTCAACCGCCGCACGCTGACTTGCGCTCTCGCGCTCTGCGGCAGCGCCCTCGAGCTTGGCGCGCAACTCGGCAAGCTCGGCATCGCGCTTGGCGACCTCTTGTGCCAGCTGCTGAGCCGCAGCGTTCTTCTGATCAACAAGCTGAGCGTTGCGCTGAGACTCTGCCTTTTGCAAGGCAGCCGTCGAACGCGAGCGCTCAAGCTCCAGCGCCTGCTCGCCCTCGCGCTGGACTGCCTTCACACGCTCATCCAGGTCGCGCGAAAACTCGGCATCGCGCACTTGCTTGACAATATCCGCATAGCCAGACGCATCGACCTTAAAGACTTCGCCACAATGCGGGCACTTGATCTCATTCATAGCAGCTCCTCGATGGACGCAAATTTCAACCGCCTACACTCTACCGCGCCGCACGGACAAAAAAGGCGCCGCCGCCATAATGGCAACGGCGCCAGAACCACCACAAAGGCGCCTGTCCCCATTGTGGTGGTTTGGGAGCCTTACAGGTCGCGGTAGTCAATCAGATGCAGATCGTCCTGAGCCTCGAGCCACGCCCGCAGCTCGGGGTCGATCAGTGCATCGACTTCCTTGGTGCGATCGGTCGTAAGCGAACTATTCTCTAGGATAAAGCGATCGAGATAGCCCGGATGGCACACAAAGACGACCGTCTCGCCGTCCGCCATCTCGCGAACCGTCCGCATAATCGAGTCCTTAGGTTCGTAGCCCGGCTCCATCGAGTGCATCACCATGCGCAGGTCGGTGGCGCCGCATCGCACAACCGCCGTGGGGTCGAAGCTCGCCTTCTGTTCCTTAAGGCCCAGTTCCTGAGCAACCGCCGAGATCGCTCGGTTAAGGTTTTTGCTCATGACGGCATGGGCCTCAAAGTAATCGGGTTCGCGGCCCACAATCTCTACAAAGCGGTCATGCTGCGCGCGGATCTCGATGCAGGCCTCATCAAAGTCGATCAGTTCTTCGCCGCGCTTAAAATGCTCGCGGAAGGTACGGCTACTATGGAACTCACCGCTCTCGTTGAGCATACTCGGAATGAGCTCCGGGTCGGCACACGGCTTGCCCAGGCACACGTTGGTATGCTGGCCCACCGCAATGCCGGCGTCCGCCACGAGCGACCAGCCACGCTCGGCCTCGGGCATATTGGGCATCAAGCCCGCCGAGCGCACCAGACCCTCATTGATGCTGCGGGCAATCCCCAGGTTAACGGCATACGAATAACCGATATCGTCGGCACGAATGAGCAATTGCTTCATAGCGACTCCAATCTATGCAAGGACCACCACAAAGGTGCCTGTCCCCTTTGTGGTGGTTTGAGGGCTACAGTCCAAAGAAGCCGAGAATCTGGTCGCGGCTAACGGGCTTGTAGTTGTTGGCATCGAGGCCAACGTCGTAGCGAAAGATAGGGCGCTCGCGATCGCGATTGCGCGCGTTGGTGCGGTCTCCCCTGCTGTGAATGTGCCCGTGCAGCATGATGGCGCCGCGCGCCTTGCCATTCCAGCTGAGCATGGGGTAATGGCTCATTACCAGGCGATGGCCCTTAGCGTAACCGGGGGCGACCTCCAGATAATCGCGCACCTCATCCCAAATGTGCGGCGCGTCCGGATCTCCCCAATCGCCATCATGGTTACCACGGATGAGCGTCACGTTCTGGCATTCGATGCGCTCGCGCAGGCGCACTGCCTCCGCCATGGGCAAACGATACGTAAAGTCTCCCAGGATATAGAGGCGGTCGTCCACAGCCACGCACTCATTGATGGCATCGATGACCTTGCGGTTCATCTCCTCGACCGAATCAAACGGTCGATCCATGTCGTGCAAGATATTCGTATCGCCCAGGTGCAGATCGGCGGTAAACCACATCATCGTCTATGCCCTCATTTCGCAGCGCGTATAAGACCTGTTTAGTATACAGACGCGGCGATGAGACAGTCACCCAAAGAGCCCGCCGAACAGGCCTCGGCGACGCTTGTCCTGCTTTTTCGAAGCGTCATCCCGCGCCTTCTTGCCCTGCCGCTTCTTACGGTCCTGCTCCAACTCATCGTCATCGAGTAGCATATCCCACTCAAACGGATCGTCTGTCAGATCGAACAGGTCATCGTCATCAAACACGTGCGCCTCCATTACCGATTAGCGAGCATCCACAACATAGTTGAGAAGTCTACGGGCCCGTGCGGACACAAATTCATCCCGTCCGCGTCTTTCAATCGCTTGCCGCAACGCTTGCGCGGCGGAACGCTTACAGCTAAGATAGGGACACGGATGGCACCCGTGGCTGCGGGTCTTGCCAACTCCGATACACGTTTTCATCGTGAGAAGTGGCCGTCTTCGCTTACGCGGGGGCGGCTATTTCATTCGGCCGATAAACAGGCCGAGTTCGATAGCCGCGATCAACAACGCCAATAACGAAATAACATCGCTTACGTTCATACCAAATCCCTTCTAAAGGGAGTTGGCCCATCCGTGCTCCATAGCAGTAGTCTAACGCAAAATGCGGGCAATAGGAACATCTGTTCGTATTGCCCGCACCCTTTTCTAATGCACAAACATGCGCACGAACTTATGCTTCCAGTTTGCATAAGGAGCGTAACGGAATGGCACGTCCAGCCACGTTGCCTTGTTCACGATGCTCTTCTTGTGGCTAAACGTATCGAAGCTCTCGCGTCCATGGTACTGTCCCATACCGCTCGCACCCATGCCGCCAAAGCCCATATGGCTCGTAGCCAGGTGCATGATCGTGTCGTTGACGCAGCCGCCGCCAAAGGGCACGTAGCGCACAAAGCGCTGCTGAACTGCGCGGTCTTGGCTAAAGATATACAGGGCCAGCGGCGTCGGACGATCCGTAATAAACGTCTCGGCCTCGTCTAGGCTCTCAAACGTCAGCACCGGCAAGATGGGGCCGAAAATCTCCTCCTGCATCACGGCGTCATCGGGGGACACGCCGTCCAAAATCGTCGGCTCGATCTTGAGCGAAGCCTCGCGCGCGGCGCCTCCAAGCACGACCTTATCGGGATCGATCAGCCCGCGCACGCGCGCAAAATGCTTGGCGTTGACGATATGCCCGTAATCCTCGTTATCGAGCGGATGCTCTCCAAACATACGGCGGGCCTCCTCCTTGATGAGACCCAGCAGCTCGTCGTGCACGCGCGTATCGACCAGCAGGTAGTCGGGCGCCACGCAGGTCTGCCCCACGTTGAGCCATTTACCAAAGGCGATACGGCGTGCCGCGACCTTCAAGTTAGCCGTCGCATCCACGATGCAGGGACTCTTTCCGCCCAGCTCAAGCGTCACGGGTGTGAGGTTTTTACTTGCACGCTCCATGACGAGCTTGCCGACCGGAACGCTACCGGTAAAGAAGATCTTGTCCCAGCACTCATCGAGCAACGCTTCGTTTTCGGCACGCCCGCCTTCGACGACCGTCACCAAGCGCGGATCAAATGCCTCTTCACAGATTTGCTTGAGCACCGCGCTCGATGCCGGAGCATAGGCACTCGGCTTGATAACCACGGTGTTACCCGCGGCGAGCGCGCCGGCGAGCGGCTCGAGCGTCAGCAAAAACGGGTAGTTCCACGGAGCCATGATGAGCGTGACGCCATAGGGCACGGCTTGCGTTTTGCACACGCTCACGGCGTTAGCGAGGTCGCACGGACGCAGGCGCGGACGACTCCATCGCGCCACATGAGCGATCTGATGACGAATCTCGGAAAGCGACGTGCCGATCTCGCACATATAGGCCTCGTCATGCGACTTGCCCAGATCGGTCTTGAGCGCATGGGCAATATCGGCCTCGTGGGCCCGCACCGCATCGCGTAAACTCACGAGCGCACGACGCCGAGCATCGACATCAAACGTGGCGTGCGTCTTAAAAAAGGTGCGCTGGTCGCCGACGATGCGCGCAATTTCCTCGGTGTTCATGGGCCCTCCTAGTTCTCACCCTCAAACATACCACCTGCAACGACTTCGTACATATGCTCGAGCTCCAAGCGGTCCATTAAAAGCGGAACGGGGTACAGGGGATTGGCCTCGGCATCGGCATGCGTCGCCATCTCAGGAATGTCGGAGCGGCGAATGCCCGTCACATATTTGGGAGTGTCCAAGGCGGTGTTCATTCGATCGACCCAATCGATAAAGGCCTCGGCCGCCAGGCTATCCTGCGCGTTAGCCGGCGCGATACCGGCCATGCGGGCGAGATCGGCGAGTTTAGGAGCAGCGGCTTCGCCATAGGCACGAAGCATGTGCGGCAAGATGATGGCGTTGGCCAAGCCGTGGGGAATCCCGTAACGCCCGCCCAGGCTGTGCGCGATGGCATGGACGTATCCAACATAGGAGCGCGTAAAGGCAACACCCGCTTTATACGCCGCCGAAAGCATATTGCGGCGCGCACGCATGTTCTCCCCGTGCTCATAGGCCTCGAGCAAATTGTCGTGGATGAGCTGCACCGCCTGGCGCGCCATCTTGCGCGTATAGGGCGTGGTGCTGCGCCCGATAAAGGCCTCGACGGCATGCGTCAGGGCGTCCATGCCCGTTTGCCCCGTAATGGAGGCGGGCAGGCCGCGCGTAAACTCGGGGTCGTGCACCGCATAGCGCGGGATCAGCACAAAGTCGTTAATGGGGTACTTGTAGTGCGACTCGTCATCGGTAATTACCGCCGCAAGCGTGACCTCGCTTCCCGTGCCTGCCGTGGTGGGAACGGCGATGAGCAGCGGCAGGCGACGATGAATGCGCAGCAGGCCGCGCATCTTGTTGATGGGCTTGTTTGGCTGCGCGATGCGTGCCCCCACGCCCTTGGCGCAGTCCATGGCCGAGCCGCCGCCAAAGCCGATAATGGCCCGGCAGGCATTCTCTCGATACAGGGATGCTGCTTCCTCCACATTCGAGACCGTGGGGTTCGCACGTGTTTCGGCATAGACCGCAGCGCTAATTCCCTTGGACGCGAGCGCTGTCTCGAGCGGTGCCGTGAGCCCTAGACGGGCAATGCCGGGATCCGTCACGATAAGAACATGCTGTATTGAACGCTTTTGAAGCACCGCGGGCACATCCTCGGCGTGCTCCAGAATGCGTGGCTCGGTATAGGGCAGCACCGGCAATGCAATGCGAAAAACCGTTTGATACGTTCGGCACCAGGCACGACGGGCTAGATGCATAAAGGAAGCTCCCTCATTTGTTGATGGGTCAACATTTGCTCGACCGATTGTACTCATCGGCGTCCGCATATGGCTTGCCAATCGTTAATCAATCAACATCTTCACATGTTTAAATTGTTTTATTAAAAATCATTCCTAATAGGCTTCACATTTAGTTGCATTTATGGATAATAGAACTCGTCAAGACGCGCGTCCGGAGAGGGCCCTTACGGGACCGGATAAGCGCCCCATCGCCATCGATCGAAAGGATCGAATCATGAAGTTTGTTTGCCCCGTTTGCGGTTATGTGGAAGAGTTCGACGGCGACCAGCTGCCCGAGGACTTCAAGTGCCCCCAGTGCGGCGTCCCCGGTTCTCGTTTCCTGAAGCAGGAGGAGGGCCAGCTCGAGTGGGCTGCCGAGCACGTCGTGGGCGTCGCCAAGATGGAGGGCGTCTCCGAGGATATCGTTGCCGACCTGCGCGCCAACTTTGAGGGCGAGTGCTCCGAGGTCGGTATGTACCTGGCCATGGCTCGCGTTGCTCATCGCGAGGGCTATCCCGAGATCGGCCTGTACTGGGAGAAGGCTGCCTACGAGGAGGCCGAGCATGCCGCCAAGTTCGCTGAGCTGCTGGGCGAGGTCGTGACCGACTCCACCAAGAAGAACCTCGAGATGCGTGTTGAGGCCGAGAACGGCGCCACCGCCGGTAAGACCGATCTTGCCAAGCGCGCCAAGGCCGCTGGTCTCGATGCCATCCACGACACCGTGCACGAGATGGCTCGCGACGAGGCTCGCCACGGCAAGGCTTTCGCCGGTCTGCTCAAGCGCTACTTCGGCTAAGCCAACCGCCTGAGAGATAATCTTTAGCTCGATAAGGCCCGGACCGCATGGTTCGGGCCTTTTTTCATGCCCTTATTGCAGCTGCTTTTGCAGCGCGTCGAGTACTTGAGGGCTCAGGTCGTCGTATTGGACGAGGACACGGCGCGTAGTCCTCTGGATCGTCGTCTGATCGTTTGCCCATAGGCAATCGTCAATGTTGACGTAAGGGATGCCGACATCGGTGATAGCACGAATAAGGCCATCCCCCACCTTGTCGCTTGCCGGCGCCAAAACGCAGTAAAGACCCGCATCCGCATGTTCAATCGAGACCTCCCCCGCCGGAAACGCCTTGCGCACAAGCGCCACCAGACCATCGCGCGCCTCACGAGCACGAACGCGCACGCGGTTCACATGCCGCTCGTAATCGCCCGATTCGAGCAAGCGCGCCAACGCAACCTGATCTACGGAGCTGACCGACGAGGCGTAAAAACCCAGCTCACGCCTAAAT
>JAIHTM010000452.1 GCA_022713905.1 Collinsella sp. | reverse complement strand
AATCAACCCAGTTACCCCCAAAGTGATAACATCTTTTGTTAAGTCCCTATGATTTTCATACTTTCTTCCTTTAATTGTTGTTTCAATATTAGTAAATAGCTCTTTCTGTAAGCGAAAATTGATTTCTACATATAAGTGTTCTTTACTCGGATAAAAAGCGTAGAATGAACCTTTCGATATATTTACAGCAGCTACTAAATCATCAACCGTTACTTTTTTCAAGCCGTGTGCTGCAAACAGCTTTTCCCCCTCTATCAAAAGTTTCCTGTTTATGATTTCTTTTTCTTGTTCTGTAAAGCGCGGCAATTTTTCTCGCCTCCTTATGACTAAATATTTTATATCGTCACATAGAATATATCACTTGCTTTCTTTGTTGTCAAGAGATAGTCTAAAATTATTTTATAAAAAAATCTGGCATATGAATGAAACCAGATAAGGAGAAAACGTAAATTGTGTTAATGATAGCAGACATGATTATGGAGTGAATATCTTATTTGGAGGAAAAACAAATGGTACAATCAATCTTTGAGGAAATGGGCGGCAGATACGAACGGCAAGGCGAATACATTTTACCCTGCCTTACCATACCACCCGAAAAGGAACAGCCGATAGACTTATTCGGACGGCGGCACTTGGACTATCTGCGGGAGTACCGCAAAATTACATACACCAATCTTCTCACAAGCGGCAGGCTCAATGCTTACCTTGCCGACATTGACAGACAGGCACAGGAACGCTTTGAACGGCTCATAGAGGGCATGAAACAAGCACAGGGCATAACAGAACAGTTAAAGGCAGAAAACGCCTTAAAATGGACTGGAAGAATGAATAACATAAGGGCTTGTGCGAGGGAGATTGTGGAAAAGGAAATTATTTTTGCATAAACAGATGATTAGTGGCAGGGTGAAATCCTGCCACTTTTTCTGCTTTAGTTTGTCAGCTTGACAAATAAAGGGTTAAGGAATATAATTAGATTCAGTTTTATACAAGGAGTTAATAAATATGCGGCAAGGTATTCTTAAATAAACTGTCAATTTGATAGTGGGAACAAA
>JAIHTM010000451.1 GCA_022713905.1 Collinsella sp. | reverse complement strand
TCTTAGGGTAATCTGAGATCCCGTTGAAATAATCTCCGTTGATATCGATAAGGGCAGGTATACTCTGGTTATTGAATGTCTCGCAGATGACATCCAAAAAAGAGGATATCGCAACAGAAAAAAGCTCCGTTTTATCGGAGCTAAGAGCAAAACTTCCAACCTTATTGTGTCCAAGCATGAGGAAGTCTGCCAAAACCGTCATAGCTATCTTCGTATCATACCTGTTGATAATCGCATTTGTGTCAAACTGTCTGGCTCCGCCGGTACTAACAAGTTCAAATTCAAATCCATGCGGTAATACAAGTCCTTCGTATTCATCGCGGCGGACCGATTTTACCATTTTCGTGAGGGCGGCGTTTATCTTTATCATATCCGTATCAGTATCATCCCAGATATCCGTTCCTTCAGGAGCATGAAAAACCGGGAGCCCTGCCAGATCCCGTTCAATACCTATTGCCTCAATCTCTTGAATGCGGCGCTTAAAGTACCACGGTCGGTATGCATTTCTCAAAATACTGCGCCCCTCCGGATTATCTTTAGCGCTCTCTGTACGAAAAAGCATAGCTTTTTTCATTGGGATTGTAATAAAACCATAATCCGGTGGCGGCATTTGCGTCATGCCAATCAGGTTGTCGTGCCTGTCATATTCCCATTTGTAAAGCGTATCCTGGCTACGGATCGGGAGCTTCTGCCAACCTATCAAACCATCAGAGTACTTGCTTTTCGTCCGAGGGTTCCGTGTTTTTCCCATACGCCGTTTATATACAATCTCATGCAGGCTCCAGCCATAAACCAAAAACGATAGGATTTCCGAAATCGTATCGGTCCATGTGCTCTGCATATCATCCATACAGGATTCAACAAACTCAGCAGCCTCACGATCCTTCGCCGAGTCCCCGCCTGGTTCAATGTTCCATACCGTGTGGCGGATTAACATCTTTATAGCGAACAGGATGGCGCCGATTGTATCGTCATTGTTTGCCATTTCCCGGTAAACCTCGACTCCACGTATTCCCTGCAGATCACGAAGAAATTCTTCATAAAATACGCCA
>JAIHTM010000450.1 GCA_022713905.1 Collinsella sp. | reverse complement strand
CCCTGCCATTGCACGCGATGCCCGGCATACGACAACGTCAGCGAGGTCGCATGCCCCGATATCCTCACGCTCGGCCACGTGGCCGCCGTGCCGGGGTTCTGGCAGCGGATCACGCCGCCGGATGCCGTGTAGGTGACCGGCTGCCCGTATTTCAACGGGTCTGGACAGTAGATGATGAGCGTGAAAGTGAACGCGCGGAGACTGAGCAGCATGCTTGGTGCGGGATCATCGGCAAGCCAGCCGGTCAGGGTACGCGCTCCGAGCGTATCCTCCACAAGCAGGGTGACCGGCTGATAGGCGAACGCGCATATCCTGTCGCGGAACTGCGCCGCGGCCACGGTCGAGAAGCGGGCCATCGCGCATTTGATGGTGACGGTTCGAGATTCGCCGGTGAGACGGCTGGGCCAATATGATCCGTCCTGTTGAGGTATCGGGATGCCGGTTTCCCGTGGTTTGGGCGTGCCAAACAGTCCGTCGATGCCATTGAGGGTGATCCATGCATTCGCCCGGTTGTCGAGCCTGTTATCCGTGAGAACGATCGCGTCATTCTCGGATATGAGTTGTATGCGCATGATTACTCCTTGCGTTTACCCCCATTGGCTTGATGCCGCTTCCAACCGGGCGCCAGCCATGGCGAACAGGACTTCGGGATCGGATCCGCGTGCGTCGATATCGACCTGAACGTTGGTGTTCCTTGACCGGTCGGTGTTTGCAGTCGGCTGGAGTACGCCCTTGGGCGCGTAGTCAGCCACCGTGGGTGGTGTGAGCGTGAATCCGTCGAGTTTCAGTCCGGCCACGATGTCGTCAAACGCGCGGTCGACGTAGGCCTGGCTGTCATCGATGCCTTCGGCGATGCCCCGGCCCATCATGATGCCGACCTGATCCCTGAACACGCGGCTTGGCGAGTGGATGCCGAGGAAGCTTTTGACGCTTTCCAACGCCCCGGACACGGCGTTCTTGGCGGCGTCGAACAGCCGGCCGGCGGCGGAGGCGATGCCGCCCGCGATGCCGGTGATGATGTTCAGGCCGACCTCGCCCCAGTCCACGGAAGTGAAC
>JAIHTM010000109.1 GCA_022713905.1 Collinsella sp. | reverse complement strand
CAACATCAACCCCGCGGGCCTCAACAAAGGCGTCGCCATTGCGCGCTTCTGCGAGCACCTGGGGATCGAGCGCGAGGAGACGCTCGCGCTCGGCGACTCCGAGTCCGACTTCTACATGGCCGATCACGTGGGCACGTTCTGCCTGGTCGAGAATGGCCTGACGAGCGCCGGCGCGCCCGAGTTCCTGGCTGCTTGCGAGAACGCTTTCGTTACGCGTGGCAAAATTGTCGACGGTTGGGCGGCGACGGCAGAGCTGCTGGTCGCGGCGCGTTCGTAGCGCGCCGCCGCCGCACTTGGACATGTCTTTTCGAGAGAGACTGGTGAGGTAATGTCCGATATCGAGAATCCGGCAGGCGACACGCGCCCGATTGGCGTGTTCGATTCTGGTTTGGGCGGTCTGACGGTTGCGCGCGCCATCGCGACGGCGCTGCCGCACGAGTCCGTCTACTACTTTGGCGACACCAAACGCTGCCCCTACGGCACGCGCACCGAGGATGAGGTGCGCTCGTTTGCGTTGCAGGCGGGTCGTTGGCTTTCGAAGCACGACGTCAAGATTATGGTCATCGCCTGCAACACGGCGACCGCTGCGGCCTTGCGTCTGGCCCAGCAGGTGCTCGACGTTCCCGTGATCGGTGTGATCGCGCCGGGTGCCCGTGCAGCAATCAACAGCACGCGTACGCGTCGCGTGGGCGTGCTCGCCACCAACCTCACCATTCGCTCGGGCGCCTACACGCGCGCCATTCAGGATCTGGATGCCGGCGTCGATGTATACGGCTGTCCTGCCTCGAGCTTTGTCGAGGTTGTCGAACACGAGCTCGCCTCGGGTGCACATCTGCAGGAACAGTGGCTTGAGAACGAGGACATCTTCGATACGCCTGCCGTGCGTGCGCTGGTGGGTGCCACGGTTGAGCCGCTGCGCGACCACGGTATCGATACCGTGGTGCTCGGCTGTACGCATTTTCCGCTGTTGGTGGGACCTATCCGGCATGCGCTGGGGCCTGGGGTGCGCGTCGTGAGTTCCGCCGAGGAGACCACGCGCGAGCTGACCGATATCCTCACGCGCCGCGAGCAGCTGGCGGGCGACGCCGCCGAGCCGCAGCATCGTTTTGCCACGACGGCCGATAACATTGCCGAGTTTGCGGTGGCGGGCAGCTTTATCTTTGGACAGCCGCTCAAGAGCATCGAACATATCGATATCGATGAGCTGAAATAGATGTAAGGCAGCCGCCAAAGCCTTCGCCACATCTTTTGCCGAAAGGAAATTTCTATGGAGTACATGCAGGTCAACCGCGCCAACGGTCGCGCCGCCAACGAGTTGCGCCCCGTTAAGCTCACCCGTGGTGTCATGAAGCACGCCCACGGCTCGTGTTTGGCCGAGTTCGGCGACACGCGCGTGCTGTGTGCCGCCACTATCGAGGAGGGCGTGCCGGGCTGGCGAAAAGGAGCTAAGGCCGGCTGGGTGACCGCGGAATACGCCATGCTGCCGGCGTCGACCGGCAAGCGCTGCAAGCGCGAGCACGCCAACCGCAAGGGTCGCTCCATGGAGATCGAGCGCCTCATTGGCCGCAGCCTGCGTACCGTCGTCAACATGAAGGCGCTCGGCGAGTACACCGTCACCGTTGACTGCGATGTGATTCAGGCCGATGGCGGCACGCGTACAGCGAGCATCACCGGCGCCTGGGTGGCGCTGCACGACGCCCTCGCCATGTGGGTCGAGGCGGGCAAGATCGAGCGCATCCCGCTTATCGGCCAGGTGGCTGCCATCTCCATGGGCGTTGTCGACGGCAATACGCTGCTTGACCTCGATTATTCCGAGGACAGCCATGCCGAGGTCGACATGAACCTCGTCGCCACCGACACCGGTGAGATGATCGAGCTCCAGGGTACCGGCGAGCAGGTGCCCTTCGACCGCAAACGCCTCAACGCTCTGCTCGACCTGGGCGACAAGGGTATCGCCGAGCTCATCGAGCTTCAGCGCCAAGCCCTCGCCTAACCTGCCAAAAAGGGACAGGTTTATTTTGGTAGGTTTTATTTGCGGAGACGTCTAGACACAAGACTGCCGTTGATTGAGAGGGGAGAGGCGGAGGCCCTCGTTGCCCTCGGCGCGGCATTGCTATAGAGACAAGGAGGCCACTCATGGCACTTGAGAAGATCGACATTGACACTCTCGACCCGGCGGCGACCATCGTCGTGGCAACGGGCAACGCCCATAAGCTCACCGAGATCGAGGCCATTTTGGGCAAGGTCATGCCCGAGGTGCGCTTTGTGGCGCTCGGCCAGCTGGGCGATTTTGAGGACCCCGAGGAAAACGGCACGACGTTTTTGGAGAACGCCATCATCAAGGCGCAGGCTGCGGTTGAGGAGACGGGGCTTATGGCCATCGCCGACGATTCCGGCCTGGTCGTCGATGCGCTGGACGGCGAGCCCGGTGTGTATAGTGCGCGCTATGCGGGCGTGCACGGCGACGATGCCGCCAACAATGCAAAGCTGCTCGTTAACCTGGAAGGCGTGGCGGACGAGGATCGCACCGCGCGCTTTATGAGCGTCGTTGCGCTCATCGACACGGATGGTCTGGTTACCTATGGCGAGGGCGCCTGCGAGGGCGTTATCGCGCACGAGGGCCGCGGCGACCATGGTTTTGGCTACGACCCGCTGTTCCTGCCGGTCGACACGCCGGGCAAGACCATGGCCGAGCTGACGGCGGACGAGAAGAACGCCATCAGCCATCGTTTCCACGCGCTCGAGCATCTGTCCGCCAAGCTGACGGGCGAGGAGTAGACCGTGCGTGCGGTGGTGCAGCGCGTGCTCAACGCCGGCGTGACGGTCGACGGCGAGTGCGTGGGCCGCATTGGACGCGGCTACCTGGTGCTGCTGGGTGTGGGCCATGGCGATACGCGTGCCGAGGCCGACAAGCTGTGGGGCAAGCTCCGCGGGCTGCGTATCAACGAGGACGAGAACGGCAAGACCAACCTGGCACTTGCCGATGTCGACGGCGAGGTGCTCGTGGTGTCGCAGTTCACGCTGTTTGCCGATTGCCGTCACGGCCGCCGTCCGTCGTTTACGGATGCCGGCGCCCCCGATATCGCCAACGAGCTCTACGAGTACTTCTTGACGCTTGTGCGCGAGGACGTCGAGCAAGTAGCACATGGCATCTTCGGCGCCGATATGAAAGTCGATCTTGTCAACGACGGTCCGTTCACCATCGTCTTGGACACCGACAACCTTTAGGTTACGCGGTTTACCAAACCGCGTAACAACTGGTCATGCGAGATTGTCGTCTGGTACGTATTTGGGACGGGGATTATTTAGCTACTTGCGTATGGCCATAACAGGGTGCTATAGTATTAGAGTTTTGTCTATCTTAGGGGTATTATCCCCTTTTTGAATTGCACCTTCTGGAGGCCCTGTTCATGGAAGAGATGGAAGTCAATCACGTCGACGACATCCACGAGAAGCTGACCGATATGGTGGGCGATCGCGTCAAGGTTAAGGCCAACATGGGCCGCACCCGCGTCGTCGAGCGCATGGGCACCATCAAGAGCGTCCACCCGGCCGTCTTCATTGTCGAGGTTGACGAGCGTCGCGGCCGCAAGTCGCGTCAGTCCTACCAGTACATCGATGTCCTCACCGGCCAGGTCGAGCTGTTCGACCCCGAGAGCGGCGAGCATATCTTTACCCCGCTCGGCAATCAGCTCGAGGAGCATTAACGGTGACCGATTGGTCCCTGACTCTTTCCGCGCCGGCAAAGATCAACTTCTACCTGGGGGTTCATACCGAGCGCGATGACCGCGGCTACCACAGGGTCGATTCCCTGATGGCAGCCGTCGGTCTTTCCGATACCGTGACGGTCACGCCGGCGCAGGCGCTGACCGTCCAGACGGTTCCAGCATCAGGTTTTCCCATGCAAAAGAATACGGCGTATCGGGCTGCGGTTGCTATGGCCGAGCATTATGGTCGCGAGGCAAACATCTGCGTGACGATTGAGAAGCGCATTCCATTGTGCGCCGGCTTGGGCGGCCCCTCGACGGATGCGGCCGCGGTCATTGTCGCCTTGGCGGAGCTCTGGGGCATTGATCGCACCGACCCAGCGCTCGACGACATTGCGCGAGGCATCGGTGCCGACGTCCCGTTCTTTTTGCACGCGAGTCCTGCGTTCTACGTAGGTGGGGGAGACGTGCTGGCAACTGAGTACCCCGCGCTGCCCGCGACGCCCGTCGTGCTGGTCAAGCCGCGCGAGGCAAGTGTTTCGACAATTGAAGCCTATCGACGTTTTGACGAGGCCTCGGTGCCTGCGGACAAGCCCGGCGCGATAGCTTCTGCCTTGCGTGCTGGTGATGCCGAGACGGCATATGCACTCATCCATAACAACCTTGGTGTCATTTCCGCACAGATGGAGTCGCAGATTCAAACGGTCCTCGACTGGCTGCGTAAACAGGACGGAACCGTTGCTGTAGATGTGTGCGGATCGGGTGCCTGCTCGTTTGCCATTTGCGACACCGCTGCCACGGCCGAAAGGCTTGCCGATGCTGCCCAGCAAAATGGCTGGTGGGTCTGCGCGACTGAGCTTATTCCCAACACGGTTCAAATCGACGCGCCAAAGAAATAAAGAAATAAAAATTTCTCTAGCACGCGGCGAAAATCTTTGTTACTATAGTCGAGCTAACGGGTTGTGGCTCAGTTTGGTAGAGCACTGCGTTCGGGACGCAGGGGTCGCTGGTTCAAATCCAGTCAACCCGACCAGAGCATGAGGAGGGACCGCTTCTTGCGGTCCCTTTTTTTAGCTAGTGTTGTGATACCGCGATACCCGCGGTATACTCATTCGAGCTTGTCTCGCTGTATTGTGGAGGTCTACATGTTTGGACTGAGGGCTCCTGAGCTCATCATTATTCTCGTCGTTGTCCTGATTATCTTCGGGCCCAAGAACCTGCCGAAGCTCGGCAAGTCCCTCGGCTCTACCGTCAAGAATATCCGTGAGGGTATGGAGGGCGACGATAAGGCCGAGACCAAGCAGGCCGAGGAGGTCGTGGTCGAGCAGTCCGAGGAGGACAAGGAGATCGCTGAGCTCGAGGCCAAGCTCGCTGCTGCCAAGAAGAAGCAGGCAGAGGACAGCGACGCGGACGCAGAGTAGTCCCATCCCTTTGGGGTGAGCACCTGACCGGCTTGCCCGCAGGCTAGCCGGTCTTTTTCGTTTTGTTGACAGTTGATTGTTTGATCAGAGTTGGGGAGATATCCGTATGGACGCAAGCCAGATCGTACTGACCGCTGAGGGCCGCCAGAAGCTCGTCGAGGAGCTCGCTTGGCGTGAGGGCGATTACGCCAAGGAGATCGTCGAGGACATCAAGGAAGCCCGCGCGTTCGGCGACCTTTCGGAGAACTCCGAGTACGACGCCGCTAAGGACAAGCAGGCCCAGAACGCCGCTCGTATTGCCGAGATCCAGGCCATCCTCGCCAACGCTCAGGTTGCTGCCACCACGGGCGACCTGACCGTCTCCATCGGTTCCACCGTTTCGTTGATTGATCCCAACGGTGAGGTCATGGAAGTCACGCTCGTCGGTACCACCGAGACCAACTCGCTCGAGCACAAGATCTCCAACGAGTCTCCGGTCGGCCACGCCATCATCGGTCACGGCGAGGGCGACTCCGTCGAGGTCGTTACGCCTTCTGGCAAGACCCGCGTCTACACCATCGCCAAGATCGCACGCTAGACCACGGTCCCGCGTAAAGGTATGTTTTCGCTCCCTGGGACCGAATCCTGGGGAGCGTTTTAGTTTGAGGAGCTAACTTATGGCAGAGAACCAGAACGTCGCCGATCAGGCCACGACGCTCAACGACGAGCGCGCCACGCGTCTGGCAAAGCGCGCCGCCCTGTTCGAGGCGGGCCAGAACCCCTATCCCGAGCACTCCGAGATCGAGGACTATGTCATCGACATTGAGGCCAAGTATGCCGATCTTGCCGATGGCGAGGACACCGAGGACGTCGTAAAGATCGGCGGCCGCGTGGTTGCCAAGCGCGGTCAGGGCAAGATCATGTTCATCGTCGTGCGCGACGCTACCGCCGAAATTCAGCTGTTCTGCCGCATCAACGACATGGACGAGGCGGCCTGGAGCACGCTCAAGGCCCTCGACTTGGGCGATATCCTGGGCGTGACCGGCGTGGTCGTGCGCACCAAGCGCGGTCAGCTTTCCGTTGCCCCCAAGAGCGCAACCCTGCTCTCCAAGGCCGTTCGTCCGTTGCCCGAGAAGTTCCACGGTCTCTCCGACAAGGAGACCCGTTATCGTCAGCGTTACGTCGACCTCATTGCCAACGACGATGTCCGCGAGACCTTCCGCAAGCGCTCGCAGATCCTCTCCACCTTCCGTCGTTTCATGGAGTCCGACGGCTACATGGAGGTCGAGACCCCCATCCTGCAGACTATCCAGGGCGGCGCCACGGCTAAGCCGTTCATCACGCACTTCAACGCGCTCGACCAGGAGTGCTATCTGCGCATTGCTACCGAGCTGCACCTCAAGCGCTGCATCGTCGGCGGCTTTGAGCGCGTGTTCGAGATCGGCCGTATCTTCCGCAACGAGGGCATGGACCTCACCCACAATCCCGAGTTCACCACGATGGAGGCCTACCGCGCCTTCTCCGATCTCGAGGGCATGAAGGCGCTCGCCCAGGGCGTCATCAAGGCTGCCAACAAGGCCATCGGCAACCCCGAGGTCATCGAGTATCAGGGCCAGACCATCGATCTTTCCGGTGAGTGGGCAAGCCGCCCCATGACTGATATTGTCTCTGACGTGCTCGGCAAGAAAGTCACCATCGACACGCCGGTCGAGGAGCTTGCTGCCGCCGCGCGCGAGAAGGGCCTGGAGATCAAGCCCGAGTGGACTGCTGGCAAGATCATCGCCGAGATTTACGATGAGCTGGGCGAGGACACCATCGTCAACCCGACCTTCGTGTGCGATTACCCCATCGAGGTCAGCCCGCTTGCCAAGCGTTTTGAGGACGACCCGCGTCTGACGCACCGCTTTGAGCTGGTTATCGCCGGTCACGAGTACGCCAACGCGTTCTCCGAGCTCAACGACCCGGTCGACCAGGCCGAGCGCTTTGCCGCCCAGATGGCCGAGAAGGCCGGCGGCGACGATGAGGCCATGGAGTACGACGAGGACTACGTGCGCGCCCTCGAGTACGGCATGCCTCCCGCGGGCGGCATCGGCATCGGTATCGACCGCGTGGTCATGCTGCTCACCAACCAGGCCTCCATCCGCGACGTCCTGCTGTTCCCGCACATGAAGCCCGAGAAGGGTTTCCAGTCCGGTGCTGCTGCCGCCAAGGCCGCCGAGGCCGGCAACGCCTCGAGCCCGTTCGTCAAATCGCTTAAGCCTACGCTCGATTACTCTAAGATCGCCGTCGAGCCGCTGTTCGAGGAGTTTGTCGACTTTGATACCTTCTCCAAGAGCGATTTTCGCGCCGTGAAGGTCAAGGCGTGCGAAGCCGTCAAGAAGTCCAAGAAGCTGCTGAACTTTACGCTCGACGACGGTACCGGTACCGACCGCACCATCCTTTCCGGCATCCATGAATACTATGAGCCCGAGGACCTGGTCGGCAAGACCCTGCTCGCCATCACCAACCTTCCTCCGCGCAAGATGATGGGCGTCCCCAGCTGCGGCATGCTCATCAGTGCCATCCACGAGGAGGAGGGCGAGGAGCGCCTTAATCTGATTCAGCTCGACGCTTCCATCCCCGCCGGCGCAAAGATGTACTAACTAGTTACGCGGTTCTACGAACCGCGTAACGGCTCGACGCTGCGCGGGCCGCATTTGGACAATCTGACGTTCAACTTCAAGGGCGCGACCGAAAGGTCAGCGCCCTTTCGTTTAGAGGCTTTAGCCTGTGCGGGGCGCGCAGCGCGCCGCATCAGAAACCACCCGCTATGCGGGTGGGGCCAAACGGCTTTACAAAGCCGCCCCCTCGCC
>JAIHTM010000449.1 GCA_022713905.1 Collinsella sp. | reverse complement strand
TTATAAAACCGGTTATCAAAGCTTTAATGCAAAATCACGTGTTTGGCTTCCTGTTTGGAAATTTAAAGATTGTAATACCCGTTATAACAGTTCGGGAACAGTAGAAAATGGAACTCGTGATATTTATTTGTTCCGATTGGCCGAAACTTACTTAATTGCTGCTGAGGCTGCTGTTAAAATGGGAGATAACTCTAATGCTTTATACTATATAAATCAGATACGTAAACGTGCCATGAATAATGCTCCGGAAGGTGGACTGCAAGAATATGTTGGTACTGTTACATTAGACAATGTATTGGATGAAAGAGCATTGGAACTTTATGGAGAAGCACCACGGTGGAATGACCTGCAGCGTACAGGAAAATTGGCAGAAAGAGTTTTGAAATACAATTGGGATGTCACTAATATTACAGGTGGATTGATTCAGACCCAATTAAGTGAAGCTACCTTTAAAAGTAAATATGGTCTTCGTCCTATTCCTGTTACATGGTTGAATACTTTATCCAACGGTCAGGAATTAGGAAATAATCCGGGTTGGGAGTAATTGAATTATCTTAATATTATAATAAGTTTATAGCGTATTCTTCCTTTTTTGTTGATCTATAGTAAAGACGGTTTTTTAATCTGTCAATGACATAAAAAATAGAGAGTACGCTATAAATGTATAACTTTGCAAGGTATAAATAGTTAGTATGATGAAAAGATTATATATAGGTGTATTATGGATGGTATTTTCTTTATCCATCCTTCAGGCAAAAGAGATAAAGATGTCCTCGCCGGATGAAAAGTATCAGTTTACTTTAAGTGATGAGGGTGGGAACTTGCATTATTCTTTGAATTGGAATGCTAAAGAAACGATAAAACCATCTTTATTGGGTATTAAGGCTAATACTATATGGCGTGATCATTTGTCATTAGGTGACATGACAACTGCCGAACAGGATACTGTCTGGCATCCTGTATATGGAGAACGTAGCACCATAAAAGATCAGTATAAAGCTTGGTCGGTAGTCATTAACCGTCAGAATTCTCGTGACAAGTTGGTTTTGGATATACG
>JAIHTM010000448.1 GCA_022713905.1 Collinsella sp. | reverse complement strand
CGGTAACTCCGGAGTCATCACCTCGCAGATTCTGCGCGGCGTGGCCGAGGGTCTTGTCTCTGCCGACGAGCCTATTACGTCCGCCAACATTGCCTTCGCCTTCCGTCGTGCCGTCAAGGTTGCCTTCCAGGCTGTCCGCAAGCCCATCGAGGGCACGATCCTCACGGTCCTGCGCGATGTCTCGACCAAGGCCGATGAGTGCGAGAAGAAGAAGTTCTCGGCCGAGGATGCGCTCGATGCTATCGTCGTCGAGGCGTACCAGTCCGTCGCCCGCACGCCCGACCTGCTGCCCGTTCTGAAGGAGAACGGCGTGGTCGACTCCGGCGCCTTTGGCTTCGCCATCTTCCTTGAGAACTTTGTGGCTGCAGCACTTGGCCGCAGCACCGTTGTCGAGGATTTCTCCGCCACGTTTGATTCCGCTGTCTCTGCCCGCGACGCGGCCCTTGGTCGCGTTGAGATCGAGGCCAACGACGATTGGGAGGGCTCGGAGTTCCGCTACTGCAACGAGTTCCTGTTTAAGGCCGACGCCCCGTTTGACGAGGACGAGTGCCTTAAGTTCCTGGGTTCCATGGGCGACTGCGAGCTTCTCGTGGGCGCCTATCCCGACTACAAGATCCATGTGCACTCCAACACCCCCAACCTGGTGCTCGAGCACATGCTGCAGCTCGGTCAGATCTATGAGGTCTTTATCCACAACATGGAGATGGAGGCCCACGACCGTACCGCCAAGATCCACGAGGATCAGGAAAAGGCCGCCGAGCCCGCCAAGGCGCTGGGCTTTGTCGCCGTTGCCGCCGGTTCCGGCGAGGCCGACATCCTCAAGTCCCTCGGCGTCGACGTGATCGTGTCCGGTGGCCAGACTATGAATCCCTCGACCGCCGACCTGCTGGGCGCGGTGGACCAGGTCAACGCGACCTCGGTCATCATCCTGCCCAACAACGGCAACATCCGCATGGCCGCTGAGGCTGCTGCTTCAGCCTGCACCGACAAGAAGGTCGCCGTCGTTCCCACCAAGACCGTCCCGCAGGCCTTCTCCGCGCTGTTCGCGGTCCTGCCC
>JAIHTM010000108.1 GCA_022713905.1 Collinsella sp. | reverse complement strand
CGCGGGGCTCGACCCCTCCAAGGTGGCCGCGAGCATGCGCGTGTACGCGGCGGCGGGCGTCGATGGCGGCTTCGACGCCGTCTCGACCGGCAGGGACGGACGCGCCGGCACCGAGCCCGCACAGGGCTGGACCGACATCACGGCCCGGTGCGTGGTCTCGGTCGAGGGGAGCTCCTTCACCGTGCGCACCGGCGACCTCATCGCCGCGCTCGGCGGGGCCGACGCCTTCACCGCGGGCGCCCGCGTGGTCGCGGTCTACAGCGCACCCTTGGGGGCCAACTGCAACCGAGGCGCTTCCAAGGGCAACCCCAACGAGGTCTACCTGCGCTACCCGCGCTCTCCCTTTGCCGACCAGTCCGGTGACGCCGGCTTCACCCGCACGCCGAGCGATGACGCGACGGCCTACACCTGGGGGCTCAGCCTGATCAAGCGCTCAAACTCGGACGATAAGCCGCTCGCGGGCGCCAAGCTGCGCATCACCGATGACCGCGGTCGCACGCTGGCGGCCGACGGTACGTGGACGACGGATGCCGATGCGTATGTCGTGTCTGGCGAAGGTGGGCGCGTGGAGCTGAACGGCGTGGACGCGGGCGTCTATACCGTTGAGGAGGTCGCGCCGCCCAAGGGCTACACCGCCTTTGAGGGCAAGCGAACGGTGACGATTGCGGCTGATGGCTTGGACGTCAAGCAAGTGGCCGCCGCGAAGCCCAAGATAACCGTATCGGCCGAAAGCCCCCTGCGGGTTGATACCGCCGATGCCGGGACGGGTTCGATCGAGCTGGCGGTGCTCAACGCCCCAAGCAAAGAAGCAAGTCGAGGCTTTATGCCCTCGACGGGAGATAGAACGTTAGTGCTGGTGGCGGTTTTGGCTGCCATCGGAGTGGCGGCTATTGTCGCCGCGCTCGTCATCAAGCGGGGAGGAGGTCGCCGTGATAAATAATTGTCCCCCCCTTGCTCAGCGGTGTACTGCCTCCGTAGCGAGTGACGCGCAGGCCTACCGACCTGATGATCATTGGTTTTGAAAAAGTTACTAGAGAACCCTCCAAGAAAGAGGACCAAACATGAAGACAACCAAGAACATCGCGCGCCTGGCAGTAACCGCCGGCCTCACAGCAGCGCTGAGCTTCGGCGGCGTCATGGCCCCGGTGACCATGGCGTTTGCTGCGGGTACGCCTGTGGCTACGACGAGCGGTAATGTGACGATTGAAAATGGCGGCTACGAGGGTACGACCTTTAAGGGCATCCAGATTTTCTCCGCTACCGTTACGCAGGATCAGACAGGCACCGATGTTTGGGACTCTACCGATGAGAAGACGCTGTCCGATATTACGTGGGCATCGACTGAGGTGAAGGCCGCCGTCATGAGCGCGTTTACTGATGATGACGGCAAGCCGGAGGGTGATAACGCACAGACGTGGGCAGAATGGATTAAAACTAAGACCGCGGATGAGTATGAGGGTAGCACCGACCAGACTACCAAACTGAATGTGGGTACGACGCTCGACAGAATCGCCAGGGCGCTTGAAAGCGAGAAGTGGACTAATCCAGAGAGCGGTACTGCGGGAACATTCAAGGGTATTGGTGCGGGCTACTGGCTCTTTGAAACGCAGTCGGTCGGCACTGGAGCAGATGGAAGCCATGACGCCTATACCTCGCCGATCTTCACTGTCGTCGGTGGTGAAGACGTAAATCCGGAGCCCAAGAAGAGCGTCCCCACGGTCGAGAAGAAGATTCTAGATGATAACAAGGTGGCGAAAGACCTCAAGACCGTGCTCGAGGGTGATTGGAAAGACGCTGCCGATTCCCAGATCGGCCAGGAGGTGAACTACAAGCTTACCGGCACGATTGCGAACAACTACGCCAGCTACGACTCCTATTCCTATAAGTTCACCGACACCCTTGCTAAAGGCCTCAGCTATATTGAAGATCAAACTAAAGTTTATGCTGTGAACAAAGATTCGAGCAATAAAGATATATATATTGATATCTCCAATAACTTTGCCGTGACTTCAGACAACAATACTGACGGAACTACCACCTTGACTGTTGAAGCTAATGCGGGGGCCCACGATGTTAGCGTCGGAATAATTTAGCCAAATATAGTCGGCCGAGATTGACCAATCCCGGCCGACCCATTTTAGCCAACACGCCCGCATCTATGACTTTCCTATCGCTTCCCTACATCCCCTCGGGCTGGATCCCCCTCACCTTCACCGCCTGGGGGACGGCCTCCACCGAGTAGGTGTCGAGCCCCCTGCCGCGGTAGCTCGGGCCCCGCATCACGAACACCGACGCCTTGTCGAACAGCCTGTCGAGGGCGCAGAGGAGCGTGTCGTCGCCCGTGAAGAACTCATCCCACCCGCTCGGGGCGATGTTGCTCGTGAGGACCATCGCGTTCGGCCCCTCCTTCTCGTAGCGCCTGTCGACGACATCGAAGAACAGGTCGGTGCACGGCCTGTCGTAGACGCATCTCCCCACCTCGTCCACGATGAGGCACGACGGCTTGACGAGCGAGGAGACGACCCGCGAGGTGTTTCCCCGCTGGACGGCCTTCTGGAACCTGTCCCTGAGCTCGGTCGCCTTGATGTAGTAGGTCTTGAGCCCCCGCATGCAGCACTCGCGCCCGTAGGCCTGCGCGAGGTGCGTCTTCCCTATGCCGCCGGGCCCGACGAAGGCGACGTTGCGGTGCGCGTAGAGGTCGGCCAGCGACGGGAGCTTGCCCAGCGCGGCCGCGTCCCGGCCCTGGATCCTGGAGAAGTCGAAGCCCTCGAAGGTCTTGGGCTCGCGCCTGGGCAGCCTGCTCAGCCTCAGCAGCGTCTCGATGGAGGCGAGCCTCCTCTTCTCCGCAAGGTAGGAGAAGGTGGCGGCCACGGCGGCCATCTCCCCGTCGCCGAGGTCGAGGTCCGAGGCGAGGGTCGCGAGCTCCTCCGCCCCGACGGCGATCCCGAGCCTCGACGCGGCGTCGCTCGCGAGCTCGTAGGGGCTCGCCCCCGCGCCCGCCATCATTCGGCCCTCCCGAAGTCGAACCTCTCGAAACCGGGCTTCGCACGGGGCGGGGCGATCTGCTCGACCACGGTCCCGACCGGCTGGGTCGGCAGCTCCTCGGGCTGCGCCGGCGATGTCTCCCACTGGCCCTCGCACCAGCTGTCGGCGCCGGCGCCGACGGCGTGGGCGACGAGCTCGCGGGAGAGGTCGTCGCTGTATATGTGCACCACGCGCCCCTCCCGGCTCACCCTGCACTCGCGGCGGCCGTACCAGTAGGGCACGCCGTAGCGGTGCCCCTCGAAGCTCACGAAGCCGTCGAAGGAGATCTTCCGGCGCGGGCACAGGTACCGCTCGACCTCGGCCGTGACCTCGAGCGGCCTGGTGTTCGCCGAGCACGCCGCCTCGTGCTCGCGCATCGGGACGCATGCCGCCGCGCGCCGCCAGCGGCCTCCCTGCTCGGCGCACCAGAGGGCGGCCTCCCGGTTGAGGGCGTCAAGGTCGGTGAAGGACCTTCCCGCGAGGAAGTTCCCCTTCACGAAGCGGACGAGCCTCTCCACCTTGCCCTTCGTATAGGGGTGGCGCGGCCTGCACAGCCTGGTGCGGAAGCCGACGACGCCCATGAACTCGGCGTAGTCGGCCTGCCAGACGGGCCGGCCGTCGGCATCGCGGCGGACGACCACGCTCTTCATGTTGTCGGTGAGCACGGTCGCGGGCACGCCCAGCGCCGAGAACGCGTGCAGCATCCCGATGAGGAGGTTCTCCTGGCGCGCGTTCGGGAAGAACTCGACGTGGGCGCTCCCGCAATGGTGGCAGACCATGGCGAAGCAGGCGATCCGCGCCCGCTCGCCGCCGGGGCGCTCGACCGCGACGAAGCCCCAGTCCATCTGGTAGGCCTCTCCGGGCGCCGTCCTGAAGCGCTGCCCGCGGCAGCCCTGCGGGGCCGCCTGCCGCCTCTTCGCGGGCACGAGGTCCCGGTGCGCGGCGATATAGGTCTTCACCGTGGTGAGGCCGCCGGCGTAGCCCTGGCCGAGCAGCCGCTCGAATATCACCTGCGAGTTGGTGACGCCCTTCCGCAGGAGGTCGTCCACCAGGCCGGTGTGGCCGGCGAGCACGCCCGGCGCGGCCCTCCTCCCGCTGTTCCCGTGGGGCAGGGCCCTGAACCCGTGTGCCCTGACCGTCCTCGCGCGGGAGCGGGTGAGCCCCGTCCTCCTGCAGAACTCCGCGAGGTTGCATGCCTGCGGGTCGAACCCGTCGCCCTCCTCCGCCCTCAATGGTCCTCCTAACGCCGGCGTGTTGGCACCACCAGCGTAGTGGCGGCGGGGAGGCACGGTGGCCATTATTCGGTGACCGGGATTGGTCAAAATCGTTTGACTATTAGCGGCTAAAATCGCCCGGCGCTAACACTGCTCTTGTTTTGTGAGTACATCTATAATTTCGCCAATGTTCTGATGTCTGAATATAACTACGGACCCAATTATTTCAATAGGCCCGTTGGATTGTACGATCATCTTCTGGCTTTGACTGATAAACTTGGTTATCGCTTTGTAGAAGACGGGGAATTGTGGATTCTTGTTCCATCGGACGATAAGATTGAAGCTGCTGCTGAGGTTGTTCCGGAGGCAGTTGGAAGAGACTTATTCCGTTATGACTATCGTGGCTATTCGGGTGATTTGGTTACCAAACGAAAGATTCTTGTTAGTCTTGCAACATCGCTTGAGCCTTATAGAACAAAGCTAAGCCATATAGCCAAGAACTTCACCAATGATTACTTTTATTTGATCAATAGCCTTAACATCCGCCATAACAATGTTGATGCCCACGATCCTGGAAAATATAAAGAAATCGTTGCGGTCATGTCGGACTGTGAGCTCGAAGAGTGGTACGACACTGTACATTATATGAGCGCCGCGGCATTCTTGCTCCTCGATTATGATGAGAGGGCCGAGGCGATTCAGGGGCTCAAGCGTGGCTAGTCCTTGTTTTTGCAATTTTGGACATATAGACTTAGCTGCATGATTTAGGGCGAAGCACGGTTTGAGCTTTCGCCGCTGCAGTACAATTTTCCCTGTAGCGCGGTGCAGGTAGTGTCGAGAAAGTTGGTTTTGCGCCCTATCCGAAGCGAGTCGGCCCGGCGTTCTGGAACCTGGAACACAATTGATATCCTATGCCGCCTCGATCCTGTCTGCTAGCTCGAGGCCCGATCCGATCATTTTCCTGGCCTACGCTTCCAGCTGCGTCCAGTCAATACCGAGCGTGCGACCCTCGTCGTAGAGCTCGCCCATCTTAGCCTCCGAGAAGTACCTCGACTCCTGCCACATCTCGTTCTGCTCGCACATGACCGCGCCGGCCAAACGCACCAGCGATGCCGTCGAGGGGAATGCCTGCACCGCCATCGACCTGCGCTTTATCTCGCTGTTTGTCCGCTACTGGACGTTGTTAATGGCCCGTGGCCGCGTCGCGATCGAAGGAGAGGGCCCCGGGGCGGGCTGACAGCAGGCAGCCGGATGCGGAGGCCGATACACCCACGCCGCGGTCGATCGCGGAGGCGAGGCGGTGCGCCCCGTTGTGTAGGACCTTCTTTAATGCTGCTATTTTGTATTCAGCTTTCAGGTCGTACTTAGCGCTCCATTTGCCGCCCGATTCTTTCGTGACGCTAGATGCCACCGTTAGATCAACCTTGGCGCCTTGGACTTTCCACTCTCTCTGATTCATCGCATAAGCAACAATCTCGTTCTGAATCCCGAGATGCTCGGCGGGAAAGACTGGTTATCCGCATCGATGGAAAAGTTCTCTTCCTTGTCATCCAAGTGCTGCTGAATGCGGTCTGAATGCTTATCTACCCATTCATCGGCCTTGCCACTTCGCACAAAATAATTGTTGGACAGGTCGGTTGAGCGATAGGCTTAGTCGTTCTTCTGATAGTTTGCCGTGTGGTCGGAGTGGGCGACTGCCATGAGCTCGTCGGTTAGGCCAAAGTACAGATGACGCTGGTCCAGGTCTCCGTACCAGTTGTCGCTGGTGTCGTCCCAGGTTAGGTCCATCTGGCACCATTTGCCGTCGATCTTTACGGCGTTCCAGGTGTGGCCGTTGCCGGTGACGCGGCCGTTGGCGATGCCCGCGGCGTCAAGGAGCTTGGAGTAGATGCGCTGGTAGCTCTCGCAGGTGCCCTGGTGGCGCGTGAGGCAGCTTTCGGCCGAGCACCAGTTGAGGCTGTGGTCGTACTCCAGCTGGTCGAGCGTCCAGTCGTGGAGCCACAGCGCCATGTCGTATTCCGAGCCGTTTGTCTCTTGCCTGCACTGGGTCACGGCGTTGTTGACGATCTGCGTGACGCTCGGGCGGGCGGCGTCGTTTACGGTCACCTCCGCCGTGGTGCGCAGGTAGTAGATCCCCTTGTCGTTTTGGGGGTCGTATCTGTCGTTGTCCATAAAGTAGAAGTAGATGCGGTACGTGCCCGATGCCGTGAAGTCGAAGATAAAGTCGTGGCCCGCGGTGCCCAGGCTGTGGTAGCCGGCCCATGCCGGGCGCGACGGGTCGCAGACGCTTTCCTGGCTGCCGCCGTCTCAATAGGTTGGCACATCCATGCGCGCCTTGGCCTGGGACGAGCCGTTGGTCTGGGTTACGTGGAAGGTCGTCGCGGTGCCCGCGGGGGCGTCGTTCCGTGAGACGGTGAAGGTGACGCCGTTTTGGCTCTCGGTGGCGGAGTGGGCGTTGCCGGTTTGTGACGTGACGGGGATTGCGGCGGGCGTGGGGTTGGCTTGGGCTCGGAGGGATGGAGCGGGGGCTGTGGTGGCCGTGTCGGTTGCGGCGTCAGCGCTTTCCGTGTTGACGGCGCTGGTGCCGGTAGATGTTGCGGTGCCGTCCTCTAGGGTATCTGCTGTCGTATTTGCGTTGGTGCCGTCTTCAGCCTTGCCTGTGTCGCTGCTCGTGGCGTCGGCTTGCGCCTGCTGCTCTACGGCTGCCTGAGGCTGGATGGCTTCCGCGATGGCTGCCATGGGCATCGTCGCGCTGACCATGGACGTGCACGCGATCGCGCAGAGCAGGTAGTAAAGGGGTCGTTTCATAGCGGAGCCTCTCGGTGAGCAGCCAATAGGGTCCGAAGGCAGCTCCAGGCCAACACTCCGCACATATTTTGTTGGGGATTATTTTACGGGAACACCAGTCAACATCAGCGAACTTTCTGGGGAATGTTGGGGGAGGGGGAGCCTTAGGAGACGGCTTGGTGCATGCAAACAACCTTCTTAGGACTACGCTTTTGATTTACAAGCCTCTCGAAGTGGCTGTGCCTCAAGTTCAGTACAACACGAGGCGTGTTAGATTGTTGGAAGCCATAAAACCATAAAGGTCGGGAGGACGCATGAGGATCTCTAAACTGAGGATTGAGAACTATCGGAATCTCGATGGAGTGTCGATTAGTTTTGACGAGGACGTGAGCTATATTGTCGGCGAGAACAACCTCGGCAAAACGAATGTGCTTGACTTGCTCAATACAATTTTCAATCAAGCGACGATTAGCGAAGAGGATTTCGCTGACATTGAAAAGCGCGCAGGGGCTCTAGTAACTTTAAAGTTGGACGAGGACGAGATCGGAATAACTGGGCTCGACATCGATCCTACGACCGGAAACACTATTACCATCTGCGCTTTTGCTGACGACCCGGATTCTCGAATTGAATTTAAGGCCGAAGGGAGCGGAGAAAGTATTCCACCCTCTCTGATGCGATCCGTTCACATGTTCAGGTACTCGACTGCATCCTTTAATAGGGGAGACCTGGCGTTTGATGGTACCCGAGGTGTCGGTAAAGTTCTCTCCAAAGGTATCGCTCTTTATCTAGATAAGGAGGGTAAAGAGGTCTCCGATTTTCTGGATGGGAGCGAGCTCGAAGGTCTGGTTGCAGATCTCGGCGAAATCGTCGGCGACGTCCCGATCCTGTCATCATATGGTGTGAGGCCTGGCGTCGATTCATCGGATGGCGGAACGCTTGGAAGTTTGGTTACCTTGCTTGACAAGAGGGGCGTTCATTTTAAAAAGGCAGGGGTAGGCTTGCAGTACCTCGCTATTGCCTCGCTCTCGATAATCGAGAGCATTATGCGTCTTTCGCCTAAACGCCTTCAAGAGAGCCTTTGCTCAGATGATGATGACAGACGCGTGCTGCATGCCGTTCTGGCTTATGACGAACCCGAAGCCCACCTTCACCCGTATATGCAGAGGCGTCTCTCGAAGAGCTTGCATAGGATTTGCGAAGGGAAGGATGATAGATTCAATGCTCTTCTAAAGGACTATTTCGGAATTGATTCAATCAAAGCTCAGCTGATCATGGTGACGCATTCGCCTAACATTCTGGCTCGTGGCTATAAGAACATTGTGCGATTCGGGCAGGGCGAAAATTCGCCGAAGGTCATATGCGGTAGGGATATTGACCTGTCCGACAAGGTTGAAAAGCATCTTATGCTGAACTTTGAGTCGATACGAGAGGCCTTTTTCGCGCGGTCGGTTTTGGCTTTTGAGGGGCAGACAGAGTCTGGAGCCATTCCGGTGTTCGCTCGCAACCTTGGGATGGATCTGGATGATTATGGAGTTGTGCCTATCAGGGCCGGCGGGAAAAAGAACGTTAAACCACTCTGTGAACTTCTGGGCAAGTTCGAGATTCCAAATTATTCAATTGTCGACAGAGATGAGGATGAGCTGCAAGAAACTTCTGAAGACCATATAACGACAACCGAACGGGATTTCGAAGGTGAGGTCGTTGACTCGTTCTTCGCTAGCGATAACCAGGGTGCGTTTATTGCGCTTCTTGAGTCGATTGATCCTTTTCAGAGGGCAACTTGCATCAAGGGGAATAGCAAAGCTTTGAAAAGCGCCTGTGCTGTCTACGGCGTTAACTTGCGGGACCCTGAATACGATTTCCGGGGATCGGAGTTTGACGGGTTATTCGCAGACACGCCCAAATCACGTGCGCTTATGTATGCATGGCTTTCATCGAACAAGGGCGTCGTGTCTGGCGTCGCCCTCGCGGAGGCTCTTGGTGCTAATGGCGTTCCCACATGTTACAAAAGTATTATTCGCAAGGCCGTGGGGCTTGAATGCTGATGAGTCAGACTGACCTGCGGGATAGTGTTAGAGCCGAGATTGAGGCGCGCTGTGGTGGGGATGCGTCGCAGTGCTCCGCGATTTTCTCGCCATCAAAGAGGGTGTTCGTGGAGGCGCCGGCGGGCTACGGGAAGACCACGGTGATGACTGGGCGGTCTTGCTGGCTGCTGGCATCTGGCGAAGTCCATCCGCCAAAAAGGATTTTGGCCCTGACCTTTAGCGTTGCCGCCGCGCGGAGGATGCGTATGGATTTGGGCATCACTATGTCGGCACTTCCTGGTCCCGTGGCCAAGCGTTTTGAGGACAGCGTCATGGCGACCAACTTCCACGGCTTTGCTTGGGCTCTGCTACGCAGATACTGGAAATCGCTCTCGCTCCCAGTGAACGTTGGCGAGCTCTCTATGGTTGATGACAACAGCGCCGTTAGCGAGCTGGTTTCGCGAGGTGGCAGGCTGACCTGGGATGAAAAGAATGCCGTTGACGACTTCCTCCGCTTCATGAGAAACGGTCAGGAAATGGACTTGAGGCGTGTGATGTTTTCCTTTAATAGGATCATCAAGGAAAGGTTTGCATCGAACGGTCTCTTGCCATACTCCGCAATGATTTCCCTTGCAATTGAATTGCTCGCTCATTTTCCCAAGTTAAGGTCCTATCTGTCGGCAGCATATCCTGTCGTGCTTGTCGACGAGGCGCAGGACACGAATGCGTTGTGCTATGTCTTCCTAAGGGGTCTGATTTCTGATGAGTCGGGGATCTGCATGTTCGGCGACCCCATTCAGCGTGTTTATGGTTTTATTGGTGCAATGGAAGGCTTAAAGGCAAAGGCCACTACCGACCTGCGTCTAACGCCGTTGGAACTCGAGCATAACCATAGGTTTTCTGGGAGATCTATCGTCGGAGAGCTCGGTGCTGCGATTCGCTCCAACATGAAGGGCACCATTGCCGGCGGTACGCCCCGACTTCCCATATTTGTTGGCTCTACTCAGCAAGACGAAGCGACTGCCATCGTTTCCAAGGTTACGGCGCTCGCTCAAAGCAGTGGCGGGAGGATTGCGATTCTTGTTCGTAAGCGTGGTGCCCTTGCCGATCTCATTATGGAAGAGCTTGCTAAAGAAGGTATCTCTTACTTCAACGGACTCTTCTCGGATACAAGTCGGGGATTCATCGAATTCAATGCGTTTGCTTTATCCAGGATTACCGATGCAGTGTCTGGAGAAAAGGGCGTCAGCCGGTCTGCTGCGGACAAAATAATCGACTCCATCTCTGATGAACTGCTGACTGGCTCCAAGAGGTTCGAGTATGGGCGGTCCTATGCCATGCTTCTAGGAGCGCTGCGGAAACACCTTAAAAATGACTGCGTCGCGATGGGACCTTCGGAGCGCTTCGACTATATCGTTAGTATCTTTTCCGAGGGCTCCCTGCGACGTTTCTCCGATTACCTTGATGTGGGCATCTCCATGATGACCGCTCACTCCGCTAAGGGGCTCGAGTGGGACACCGTTTTCATTCCGGGCGTTACGCGTTTCGATTGGCCTGGAGGGATTTGCTCTCGTTGCGAAAATGCTGGTATATGCTTACGTTCTGCGCGAGGTTGCCAGATTGCTGATGCGAAGAAAATGCCAGATGGGCTTATTGAGGAAATAGGCCTGCTGTACGTCGGCGTCACTCGCGCCCGCAAAGCGGTATACGTCTCCGCTTCGATGCAGCGCAGAACAAATTACGGGAACTATCAGGTTGCCTGCCCCTCTTGCCTAACGTCTCTTCCGGGTATTGAACCTGTGAACTGGTCGGTCATGGACGGAGAGGGGTGATTGCCGGCGGGATGGGGCGTGTCCGCTACTGACGCGAGGTCCGGTTGCGGCTCTTGCTGTGGTCTCATGGAGTGTGCCCTAGCTGTTCTTTGGCTAGAACGGCTTGGGCACTAGCGTTTTGGTGGGATGCGGTGTTTGTTTAATTAGCCACTGTTGAATATTGTGAAGCAGCACCGTGGCATTAGCCTAGGCGCCGTGGCCGACATGGGCCCCAATGCCTATTTGCTAACGTCTGGCTTGGCAGCGCTGTTGCATGTTGGCTTCGCTCATGTTGATGCAGGTCGTATTATGCGCCTCTATCCGCGATGGTTGTATCTTTCCGGACGAAGTGATCGAGCGCCATCACTTTGGGCCTGGATGCAGTCGTCATGGAGCTGCGCACAAGGCCACTTGATGGATCTTCGGTGCTCTACAATGGCGGTGCCAGACGCTGATATAGCTGCTGATTGAAAGACATTCTGGTAAGTTCACTATTGCCCAGTTCTTTGACCCGCGGGTCCCTGTCATTGTTGCCGTATATCAACGCGGATAGATCTTCTACAAAACGCTTGCGTCTATTTTCAATATCCTGCTTATAGGGAAGCTCATCTTTATTGGCTCCCCATACCGATTCAATCACTTCATCAAGATATTGGATGAAGTGATCGCTGTGTTTCGCAAGTTCGTAGACAGCTTCGTAGCCAGTACTGGTCTTCATTTCGTGCCAGGCGAGCGGGTCATAGTAAGCGAGAATGTTTACTACAGGAAGCAGACCCTGGTCTGGGAAATGCTGAACCCTTCCATTCCCAAAGTGCTCCCAGTGGTTAGCAATGTATCTAGATAGATTTGTTATAGAGTCGATAAGCCTGTTGCAGGCTCTTAGTGAGGCTTGTTTGTAGCCGAGCAAATCGATGGTTATATCCATGAAGGTATATCCATCCATTGTATTGATTCCTTTATACAGAAGGTAATCAGCCGGTTTTATCGGATTTAGCTCAAGACGTTTGTCGTAGAAGCGCTCGAGGTATTTTCTGCCGTCGAATCTTGGGCCATATACGCCCTGGAGGGAATGTGCAAGCTGCGTAATGTCGGTCGAATAAACTACAACGATGTTGTCTTGCTGAAACAGCGTTTTTGTTTGTTCGAGTACCTTTATTGCGAATTCGGGCCGGCAGCGGTCGAGTTCATCGATAAAGATGATGGCTCGGTCGGCTACCTCGGGAAGATTGGTCTTAATGAGTTCGTCAATTTTGCCTCGAAGTTCTTTGCCGAAATCCTTTCCCCCCTTGACGCTCTGTTCGTCTGCGGCATTAGCGATGGAGGCCAATATGGGCAAGATCGGATTCTCGAAATGGTCGTCTTCCCATGCGTTGAAATAAATGGGCAGACATGGCGTCGCGGGGAGTTCTGTCGCGGTTTCTCCTAGCGTCGCGTTTAGTGTCTCTAGGTTGATATCGAGAGCCGGATTTGCCATTTGCAGGACTCTCGCAACTTGCTTTACAAAGAATGTCTTGCCAGAGCCCCAAGGTGCATCAATGACAAAGGTATACGGAGGCTCAACCGCAATGAGCATCTTTAGAAAGTCCTCGATTTCTCTCTTGCGTTGAAGCGGGTCTTGGGTAAGAGCGTTTTCAATTGCTTTCGGTGTAGGTTCTTCGTCGGCTCGTTTCATGGTGACTGCCTTCTTTCTGTGGGCGGGGTTTCGTTTCGGTCTTATTCGTTCTGTGAATAGAATCGAAGGGTTTCTTCTTGTCTAACTTTCATCCGTAGGTTTTACCCTTTAAGTGTTTAACAATGCCTAGACCTGCTGTTTTCCATACGCGGTGAAGTGGTATGGTGCTTGAGCTTATGCTGATTTCTATTTGTGTTGGGAGATTGATGGTTAACAAGTCCCGAGAGGGCAGGGACGGTGGGTTTGAAACCTCCGATGTCCTGATCACGGTTTTAACCTCTGCGGCCCTTCCGGTCGCCTCGCGCATCCTTACGCTTGCCTTTGGGGATAATTCCTTGTGGTCTGTCGACCGATTGTTCATTATCTATTTTGCATCATTTTCAGGATGGATATTGAGAAGTTATCTCCAGCTTGTCGTGGAGAGAAACGGAATGAGGGATAAAGGCTATACGTTTATGGATTCAGTTGCGTCGGGGAATGCCATTTGGACGTTTCCCGTTGCTCTTTCTCTATTTTGTTGGAATCTAATACCAGGCTTAATCTCACTTCTTGCTATCTATTGTGGCGCAGTTTTTCTGCTTTGGAAGTATCGGAATGTCTTTCGCATTGACGTGGGAAGAATGGTATTTATCGGGTTGTGTACGCTTCTTACCGTGCTTGTCGCGGAAGCGTTCTGTGCGGTCTATTTGCCTGATTCGGTATCTGAAATATATCAATTTGTTATCTATACGTTTACGTTGGTTTTTATTATTTCGTTTAATTTTGCGCTCGATCGCTTTCGAATAAAACGCTTCGGTCGCAGGAAATAGGACCCATGATCTTATAAGGGTATGAGGACAACATGGACACTTCTACAAAAAATCAAACGCTCGTATATCGCTTTGTCGATGTAGATCCCGAAGAAGGCCTGGACGCCAAGGACCTTTCTAAGTTCCTAAGCCAATTTGACGGACTGATAAAAGAGGTCGCAAAAGAGTCGGGCACCTTAGAAAATACGTCTATAAAAGTGCGCCCATTTAAAGAAGGCTCTTTTATTACGGAATTCGTGATCCATTGTGTGCCCGGATTGGTTGACGCGTTAAACAGTGACGCTATATCTGCAATTAATAATGCCGGCGGTCTTGTGGAGGTTCTATTTGCTATAGCGCACATAATTAAAAAAGTTAAAGGACATATCTCTAAATATAAGCCAACTGACAATGGAACTTTCGTATATGGAGAGGGTTCGGACGCAGTCGTTGTTCCTGTTGAGATCCACGCGCTAGTCCAGTCCCCAGAAATCGCTGAGAAATTTTCTAAGGTCATCACTGGTCCGATGAAATCTTTCAAGAGGCCTTCGAGGGAGATTGAGATTAAGATTGCCGGTAGTAAGGCTTCAGAGGATGCTATTTCTTTTTCTTCAAGCGAGGCGACTTATTTTGATAGCTATAAAGAAGAAGCTTTAAAGGCAACGCAAGAAGAGACGGTTGAGTATTCGTCCCACAATATCTGGGTTCGACCGTTATTTGGTTCCTACGGTGGAGATGTTTCCGGATATACATTTGAGTCGGGCTACGAGGACGAGCAACGAACATACAATAAGGTTCAAATAGACGACCGTGATTTTCTCGAACGCGTGCGAGATGGTGAGTATCGCTTAAATAGTGGCGACCTAATGCGTGTCGATATGACCATTAAAGAGGTCATTAATTTGAGGACGCAAAAAGTCCGAACCGCCGCATGCCATATAACTAAAGTTAGAGATTACCGTCCGATGAAAAGATGTGAACAGCTGACCTTTGCTGATTTTGTTGATGGGGAGAATAATGACTGACGTGCCGAATCAGACCAATCGATTTGCCCGGACATTGAATGTAGTTCTGCATGCTCCGCAATAGCGACGAAAACAGGTTGCTATGTCGGTAGTGATACAGTCATCGTTGACTCTAAGTGAGGCGATGACAAAGGAGGGTCGTTGTTCGGTTGTTGCCGGCAACGGCTCTTTGATTTTAGGAGTTACTTTGGCGATAGATTTTTAGACTTTCGCTCAACTTATCGAACTCCTAGAGAGTCATGGCGTTCTAACTGATGCCGCTGTGCTAGATTGTCTGAGACGCGAAATGAATATTTGCTCGTCGGAGCACTGCTGAATATTGGGTCACCTGTGCGGTTCGAATTTTCAATTGTCGAGCAGCTTTTGTCTTCAATGAAGTCTCGCAATTCTAGCAAAAATCAAACATATGTTCTATACTTATGGAAGTAGACTTGTTTGGAGGCGTTAGATGGAAGTCGGAAGAGATGACATTGTAGACAGCGTTGTCCGTCTGATAAATGGGGTGGGCCGTAGCCCCTATTTATTCGTTGGCTCGGGGTTTTCCCGTAGATATATGGGGACCGACGATTGGGACGGCTTGTTAAGGCACCTCTGCTCCCGTCTTTCTGATGATCCTTTTCGACTCGATTCCTACCTTGCTCGCTGTCCAGATAATCCTGATTATGGTGCTTTGCCCTCTGCCGCGACGATGCTTGATAAGGATATGCGCATAGCTGTTCTTGAGGACCCTCGCTTCGCTTCTTTTAGAGACGATCATGCAGAGGACATTCGTCAGCGCAAATCTGTTTTAAAGATTATGGCGGCCGAGAGGTTATCCTCGTTCAAACCTGACCATATGACGCATGAACTTGATATCTTGAGAGAGGTCGGCAGGCGGCGTATTTCTGGAGTCATTACAACCAACTATGACTGTCTACTGGAGTCGCTGTTTCCCGAGTTTAAAGTTTTTGTAGGCCAGGACGATCTTGTCTTTCACAGAACTTTTGAAATGGGTGAAATCTATAAGATCCACGGGTCTATGGATAATCCTGAATCTATGGTTCTTGAGGAGGCAGATTACGCAAAACTCGCCGAAACCCAGGATTACTTGGCAGCCAAGTTGCTAACTATTTTTATGGAAACTTGATATAGAAAATCCGATTATCCGCATAAATACAGCATTTAAGGGCTGTTCATCACTTGAAAAAATAAGTGTTTTACCACGAATTTACCATAATTGAATATGAGTCTTGATATGACGAAATATAAAGGGAGATTGCACGTATAATAAAACCGCGTATCTCCCTTTAACAAACTATCTAAAGTTTTCTACATTTATAACTCTGGAAAAACAATCGCACAAATTCATGTTGTGAGTGACCATGATTATAGTAATGCCCTTTTCATTTAATTCTTTCAAAAGTTTCATCACTATCAATTCGTTCTCTTTATCAAGTCCAGAAGTTGGTTCATCAGCTAATATAATCTGACTTCCTTGCAAAATCAATTTAATAATTGCAATTCGCTGTTGCTCTCCACCGCTTAACTGATATACTTTTTTGTTAAGCATGTCACTTAGCTCAAATTGCTTTAAATACTTATTGAT
>JAIHTM010000447.1 GCA_022713905.1 Collinsella sp. | reverse complement strand
ACTTTAGGGTTAAGATGGTTAGTAAATTATTCTCGTTTAAGAAACGAAAATACAATGGTTGATCGTTTAGCTAACGAAATTATTGATGCTTCTAACGGAGCTGGTGCTTCTGTTAAGAAGAAAGAAGATACTCATAAAATGGCAGAAGCTAATAAAGCATTTGCTCATTTCCGTTGGTAATATCCAACAAATGATAACGAAAGGAGAAAAATTATGTCTCGTGAATTCTCATTAGAGAAAACTCGTAATATCGGAATCATGGCTCATATCGATGCTGGTAAAACAACAACTACTGAACGTGTCCTTTATTACACAGGTAAGATTCATAAAATTGGAGAAACACATGAAGGTGCTTCTCAAATGGACTGGATGGAACAAGAACAAGAACGTGGTATTACAATCACTTCTGCAGCAACAACTGCACAATGGAATGGATACCGTGTTAATATCATCGATACACCGGGCCATGTAGACTTCACTGTAGAAGTTGAACGTTCATTACGTGTATTAGATGGTGCGGTTACTGTATTAGACTCAAAAGCAGGTGTTGAACCTCAAACTGAAACAGTTTGGCGTCAAGCAACTACTTATGGAGTACCACGTATTGTATTCTGTAATAAAATGGATGCTACTGGTGCTGACTTCATTATGTCTTTAGAATCTTTAGAAAAAAGATTAGGGGTACATGGTGTTGCACTTCAATTACCAATCGGTGCTGAAGATACTTTCGAAGGAATCATCGACTTAATTAAGATGAAAGCTGTTTACTTCGAAGGGACTAAAGGTGAAAACGTAATTTACAAAGATATCCCTGAGGAATATTTAGATCAAGCAAACGAATATCATGCTAAAATGTTAGATGCTGCTGCATCTTATGATGATGATCTAATGATGAAAGTTTTAGAAGAAGAAGAACCAACTGAAGAAGAAGTTAAAGCTGCTATCCGTAAAGGTGTATTGGCTGTAGAATTATTCCCAGTATTATGTGGTTCTGCTTATAAAGACAAAGGGGTTCAACCAATGTTAGATGCAGTTATTGATTTCTTACCTGCTCCTACTGATA
>JAIHTM010000446.1 GCA_022713905.1 Collinsella sp. | reverse complement strand
GCACAAGCTGGCGGCGAATGGAGGGCTTAGCCTGGGCCTGACGCTTGACTACCTTGCCGGAGTATTCCGCAAAGGCAGTAGTCAGCGCGTCCGCGTCCTTTGACTTGAAGAACACCAGATAGCGGGGCGGCTGGCTTGTTGTGTCCTTTTTCAGCGCAAAATCCACGCCATATTTCCGGGCCACACGTTCAAAGGACTTGATATTTTTGTCCGTGATCTCGATATTGACCATCCCGGCATTCTGTTTTGCCAGCTCTTTCATGCCGGAGAGCAGCTTGCGGATAGAGGGCTTTTTATTCCTGCCTAATTTCTTTGCGGTAAATTCCCGGAACGCTTCGGTCATAACGTCAATATCCTTGCCCCTAAAAGACACAAGGTAGGTCGGCGGCTTGCCGTTCTCAATCTTCTTGACGTTGTAATCAAGCCCGTTTTTCCTTGCGATAGGGTCAAAGGCTTTGATATTCTGGTCGGTAATCTCAATGTTGGAAACGCCCGCGTTCTGCTTCATAAGCTGCTTTAAGCTCTGCTTTCCCTGTGGCGGTTTTGCAAGCTGCTTTTTGCCCTTTGACAGTATGGCTTTCATTGCCTTTTGGAGCGTCTGGGCGGTCAGCTTCCCGGTCTTGATGTAAAGGGCTATGGTCTTTTCGTTTACTTCGTCCTGCAATTCCTCGCGTCCTCCTTTCGCGTTTCTTTATGGGGCGGCGGTCAGATACGCACCCGCAGCCCGTTCAAGTCCTCGGCTCTGATACCCACAAGATACCAGTTGTCGCCGTACTCAATCCGGGTCGGCTTCCACTTGCCCCGCACGAATACGTCAAAGCACTCACCGCAATGCAAGCCCCCGTAGTAGCTGTTTAAGTCAAAGCGAATGTCGTAACGGTCGGTGCGCTCGTCAAATACCAATGCTCCTGTCATTTTCTGTGCCATAATAAAATCCTCCTTTTGTTGTTTTACAGGCTTTCGCCCGGTTTGAATGAATAATAGTCCGGGTCGCCGTACTGCGGCTTCTTCGGTGACAGTGCGCCGCTTGCCATGTCATGGGCGACAAGGGAAGTGTAATAATTGCCG
>JAIHTM010000107.1 GCA_022713905.1 Collinsella sp. | reverse complement strand
GAGGAAGAACGTCACGTGGGCGTACTTCTCGGTCTCGGCAGTGTGCAGCTGCTTCAGGCCATTGGCGGCGATGACGTCGGCTAGGACGTTCTCCGGGAACGTCTTGGGGAAGGCGACCTCGACGTCAAACGTCGGATCGTACTCGGTCATCGTCACAAAGTGTGAAAGCTTGATCTGCTCGCGCTCAAAGCCGTCGAACTCCTTGTCCGTGAATACGCGGGTCATCTGACGAGCGCGGTCGGGACGGAAGTTGAAGAAGATGGCCGCGTCGCCCTCGTGGATGCCCTCGTTGTGGGCAGCGAAAGGCTCGACGAACTCGTCGCCGCGCGGATCCTTCTCGTAGTAGGCCTTGATACCGGCAACAGGGTCGACATCGGCATCGGACGCGTTGACCATGACGTCGTAGGCGCGCTGGATGCGCTCCCAACGATTATCGCGGTCCATGGCCCAATAACGGCCCGAGACGGTGGCAACGCGAGCGTCGCAACCGGTCTCCTCGGAGATCTTAGCCAGGAAGGCGCAGAGCTCACTCATGTAGCCAGCGCCGGACTGCGGGTCAACGTCGCGGCCATCCATGAAGGCGTGGACGCGAACGGTCTTGACACCGTGCTCGGCAGCCATCTTGACCAGGGCCTCGACGTGGTTCATGTGGGAGTGAACGCCGCCAGGGCTCATAAGGCCCATGAGGTGAAGAGTCTTGCCGTCAGCCTTGACGTCGTCCATAGCCTTGACGAAGACCTCGTTCTTGGCGATGGAGCCGTCCTTGATGGCATTGTTGATGCGCGAAAGCTCCTGGAACACGATGCGGCCGGCACCGATGTTGAGGTGACCCACCTCGGAGTTACCCATCTGGCCGTCGGGAAGGCCCACGTCCTCGCCCGAAGCACCGAGCGTGGTGTGGGGGTACTTCTCGTACAGGCCATCAAGGAAGGGCGTCTTGGCAGCGGCGACGGCGTTCTCGCCATCGGCCGGAGCAAGGCCGCAGCCATCCATGATAATCAGGAGTGCAGGAAGATGACGTTGTGCCATATGTCCTACTCGCCTGCCTTGACGACCATAGAGGCGAAGTCGGCAGCCTTGAGCGAAGCGCCGCCCACGAGGGCGCCGTCAACGTCGGGCTTGGCGACGAGCTCGGCGATGTTGCCGGGCTTGGCGGAACCGCCATACAGCACGCGGATGCCGTTAGCGAGCTCCTCGCCGAACATCTCCTTGAGGGTCTCACGGATAGCACCGCAGACCTCCTGAGCGTCCTCGGCGGTAGCGGTCTTGCCGGTGCCGATGGCCCAGATGGGCTCGTAGGCGACGACGACCTGATTGGGGCAGGTGATCTCAAGACCAGCAAGGCCAGCCTTGACCTGGTTCACGACGTGCTCGACATAGGTGCCAGCCTCGCGGACCTCGAGGGACTCGCCGCAGCAGAAGACGGGAACAAGGCCGGCGGCAACGAGAGCCTTAGCCTTCTTGTTCTGGTCCTCGTCGGTCTCGTGGAAGTAGTCGCGACGCTCGGAGTGACCGATGATGCAGTAGGTGCAGCCAGCGGACTTGAGCATGTCGCAAGAGGACTCACCGGTGAAGGCACCCTTGGCCTCCCAGTACACGTTCTGTGCACCGAGGGCGATGGGGGCAGCCTGAATGCGGTCATGAACCGTGGTGATGTCGATGGTCGGAGGGCAGACGAGCACCTCGACGCCAGCCGGAACCTCGGGCAGAGCCTGAGCCAGCTCGTCGGCGAGCTTGGCAGCCTCGGCGACGTCGTTGTTCATCTTCCAGTTACCAGCGATAAGAAGGGTGCGATTAGGCATCGAGAAGCGCCTCCACTCCGGGCAGGGCCTTACCCTCGACGAGCTCCATGGAAGCGCCACCACCGGTGGAGATCCAGCTCATCTTGTCGGCCAGGTTGAACTTGTTGACAGCTGCGACAGAGTCGCCACCGCCGATGATCGAGGTGCAGTCGGCCTCGGCGACAGCCTCGGCGATAGCCTGGGTGCCGTGAGCAAAGTTGTCGAACTCGAAGACGCCCATGGGGCCATTCCAGAACACGGTCTTGGCGCCCTTGACGGCCTCGGCGTAGAGCTCCTCGGTCTTGGGGCCGATGTCCATGCCCTCACGATCGTCGGGGATAGCGTCGGAAGCGACAACCTCGGGGACAGCGTCCTCGCCAAAGTGATCGGCAACGCGGTTGTCGATGGGGAGCAGGATCTTGACGCCCTTCTCCTCGGCCTTCTTGAGCATCTCGCCAGCGCGCTCGACCCAGTCCTCTTCCTTGAGGGACTGACCGACGGACAGGCCCTGAGCCAGGAAGAAGGTGTAGGCCATACCGCCACCGATGATCAGGGTGTCAGCAGAGTCGATGAGGTGATCGAGAACGCCGATCTTGGAGGAAACCTTGGAACCGCCGACGATGGCGACGAAGGGGCGCTCGGGCTCGGCGAAGATGCCGGTCAGCGTGTCGACCTCCTTCTCGAGCAGGAAGCCGGCGACGGCAGGCAGGTAAGCGGCGGGGCCCACGACGGAACCCTGGGCGCGGTGAGCGGTGCCGAAGGCATCGAGAACGAAGACGTCACCATAGGAAGCGAGCTTCTTGGCGATCTCGGGATCGTTCTTCTTCTCACGCTTATCGAAGCGGACGTTCTCGAGAACGAGAACCTTGCCCGGCTCGACGGCGGCGACAGCCTCGGCAGCCTTCTCGCCGTAGGTGTCGGCAACAAAGGCAACGTCAAGACCAGAGAGCTCGGCGAGCTTCTTGGCGACGGGCTCGAGGGACAGCTCGGGCTGGAAGCCGGTGCCATCGGGACGGCCGAGGTGGCTCATGAGGATGACGCGAGCATTGTGCTCAACGAGATAGTTGATGGTGGGCAGGGCAGCCTTGATACGGGTGGTGTCGCCAACGACGCCATCCTTGATAGGCACGTTAAAGTCAACGCGGACGAGAACGCGCTTGCCGTCGACATCGATGTCGCGGACGGTCTTCTTGGTAAAGGCCATGTTTGCTTCTACCTTTCGTACGTGTCTGCCTCCCATTACGGCAGACGATTTCTTATAAAAAGGGCGCGACCCTAGGGTGTAAGCCCTATAAGGCCGCGCCCTTCTTTAGACGCTCAACGAGCTATTCGCTAAAAGCTAAATTAAGCAACGAACTTCTCGAAGTACTTGATGGTGCGGACCATCTGAGAGGTGTAGGAGTTCTCGTTGTCGTACCAAGAGGTGACCTGAACGAGGGTCTGGCCGTTGCCGAGGTCAGAGCACATGGTCTGAGTGGCGTCGAAGATGGAGCCGTGGGTCTCGCCGATGATGTCGGTGGAGACGATGTCGTCCTCGTTGTAACCGAAGGTCTCGGAGATGGTGGCAGCGTAGGCCTTCATAGCAGCGTTGACCTCGTCGACGGTGACCTTCTTGTCAACGACAGCGTAGAGGTTGGTGATGGAGCCGGTCGGCGTCGGGACGCGCTGGGCGGCACCGATGAGTTTACCGTTGAGCTCGGGGAGAACCAAGCCGATAGCCTTGGCAGCACCGGTGGTGTTGGGGACGATGTTGACGGCGCAGGCGCGGCTACGACGCTTGTTGCCCTTGCGCTGCGGGCCGTCGAGCGGCATCTGGTCGCCAGTCCAGGCGTGAATGGTGGTCATGATGCCGGACACGATGGGAGCGAAGTCGTTCAGACCCTTGGCCATCGGGGCGAGGCAGTTGGTGGTGCAGGAAGCAGCGGAGATGATGTTGTCCTCAGCGGTCAGCGTCTCATGGTTGACGTTGTACACGATGGTGGGCAGATCGCTGCCAGCCGGAGCGGAGATGACGACCTTCTTGGCGCCAGCGTTGATGTGGGCCTGAGCCTTAGCCTTGCTGGTGTAGAAGCCGGTGCACTCGAGAACGACGTCAACGTCGAGGTCGCCCCAAGGCAGGTTGTTGGCGTCGGCCTCCTTGTAGATCTTGATCTCCTTGCCGTCAACGGTGATGGAATCCTCGCCAGCAACGACCTCGTGATCGCGAGCGTAGTTGCCCTGCGTGGAGTCGTACTTCAGCAGGTAAGCGAGCATATCGGGAGAGGTGAGGTCGTTGATAGCGACGATCTCGGAGCCCTCATGACCGAACATCTGACGGAAAGCCAGACGACCGATGCGACCGAAGCCGTTAATAGCAACCTTTACTGCCATTGTGTCTCCTTTCGTAAGGCCCCCGCGAGCTACAGCGCCCGCCGTTGAGGCCCACAAACTAACCACTCGCCTAATATACCTTTTTTTTGACTTGAATTTCACGAGAATGCTCGAAATTGAAAATCAAATTTACGTTAAAACGTTTTAAAGACTAAAATAGCAGCTAAATCCATATATAAGTCGATACTTCAAACTACCTGTTTGCTTCAATGAGCTTTTCAAGCCTCAAAACGCGATGGTACAGGGCCGACTTCGACAAGGGAGGGTCAGCCATCTCCCCCAAATCACGCAGTGACAGATCGGGATAGCGCTCGCGCAGGTCGCAAAAGACCGCCAAGGCATCCGGAAGCGCATCGCGAAGGCCACGCTGCTCGAGCTCATCGATAAGCGCAAGCTGATGTTGGGCGGCACCGGCGCTTCTGGTCTGGTTGGCGAGCTCGGCGTTCACGCGACGGTTCACATCGTTCTTAACCAACTTGACCGCGCGCGCCTCCTCAATCTCGGCAACGCTGCGCTTGGCACCAATCAGCTTTAATAGATGCTCGATTTCCTCGGCGCTCTTAATGTACACGGCATATGACCCCCGCCGTGCATTAACACGAGCATGGACCCCAATCTGCTCCAACAGATCGCAAAGTCCCTTGGCATATTGCTCGCCCTGCACAGCGATCTCCAAATGAAAATCGCCGCGTGGATCGGCCACGAAGCCGCCCGCGATGAGCGCGCCGCGGATATAGGCAAGTCTACAGCAAGGACGGGCAACGATATGTCGGGGTACGCCGGCGACAAGTCCTCCCCTACGGTCGAGGATACCCAGCAGAACCAAGGCCTTATCCAAGTCTGGCTGATCAGGCAAGGTGATGAGGTAGTTTCGAACCTTATGCAATACAGATTTACGGACGGTGAACTCCGTTTTGAGCTTAAGGATACGATGCGTCAGCGTGATCATCGTGCGCGCGACGGCTCCTGTCTCAGTCGCAACCGTCAAACGATACCGCCCTGAGCCGGTAAGCGAGAGCGTACCACTCACGCGCGTGAGGGCGGCAAGCGTCGACAAATCGCAGTATTCACATTCGGGTTCGCAGCGCGCAAGCTCGTCGCGCACCTCAGCGGTAAACGACATGCAGTCCTATGCCTTCGTGTTGGCGCGCGACAGGTCGCGGTGAGAGATACTCACGTGATATTGGGCGCCTTCCAAATAACGTGCCGTGGCCTCGGCGATGGCAACGCTGCGGTGTTGACCGCCCGTGCAGCCGATGGCAATAGAAAGCTGCGGCTTGCCCTCCGCGATATAGCCCGGCATCACCGTATCGAGCAGCTGTGTCCAAGCCTTCCAAAACTCCTGCGTCTTGGGATGGTCCAGAACAAAATCGGAGACCTTTTTATCGAGACCGGTCATGGTGCGCATCTCGGGATCGTAGAACGGATTGGGCAGGAAGCGAACGTCGATCATGATGTCCGCCTCGACGGGCATGCCGTGCTTAAAGCCAAACGAGAACACGTGAACGTCCATGAGCTGCTGGTCGGACAGCTCGGAGAACGCCATGCGTAATTTATTGCGCAGAGCAGAAGTACGCAAGCGGCTCGTGTCGATGATCATATCGGCTCGGTCGCGAACGCCCTGCAGCTGCAGGCGCTCGCGCTGAATCGCATCGGCCGTAGTCTCTCCCGGCTTGGCAATGGGATGGCGGCGGCGGTTTTCGCTATAACGACGGATCAGCACCTCGTCAGAGGCCTCGAGAAACACGATGTCACAGCTCATCTCGCGCTCCTCGAGTGCGGCAACGGCATCGAGCAGCTCATCGAACAAGCCCTGGCTGCGCAGGTCGCAGGTGACGGCAAGATGCCTGCCCACGCCCGTATTGATGCCGACGAGTTCGGCAAGCTGGGCGATCAGACGCGGAGGCAAATTGTCGATGCAAAAGTAGCCCATGTCCTCGAACACATGCATAGCTTGCGTGCGGCCCGATCCGGACATTCCGGTGATGATGACGATATCGGGGATGCGCTCCGAGCGCTCCGCCGCATCCATGGCATCTCCCTTTTGCATGTGCTGCCTCCCGAAAACAAGCGCCGGACCCAGCAACCCGGATCCCGCGCGGTCAATTGCCTATATTGAGTATACCGCCCCGAGCGGATACGAGGCCTGTCTTACGCCTCAAGCGCAGCCTTGAACCAACTCGTAATACTCGTGGGGTGCGTGATGGCGGTGCCGACGACAACGGCCCAGGCGCCAGCATCGATCGCAGCGCGAGCCTCCTCGGGCGTATGCACGCGACCCTCGCAAATGATGGGAAGGCCGGGGAATTCCTCAGTCGCCTGGCGCAGGAGCGGCAGATCGGGACCGTCGGCCATGGTGCAATCGATAGCGGCAACACCATGAGACAGCGTGGTGGACACCAGGTCGAAGCCCATGTCAACAGCACGACGAATATCCTCGATGGTGGCACAATCCGCCATCAGGAGCACACCCTCCTCGTGCAGCGGGCGGAAAGTATCCTCGACCGTCTTGCCATCGGGGCGCGGACGATCGGTGGCGTCGATCGCCACGATATCGGCACCGGCAGCAACGCAGGCGCGAGCGTGACGCAGCGTCGGCGTGATGTAAACGCCCTCGTGCCCATCTTTCCACAGGCCGATGACGGGAACCTCACAGCGACCCTTAATGGCGGCAATGTCGGCAAGACCCTGGCAGCGAATGGCGGCGGCGCCGCCGAGCTCACAAGCTCGAGACATTTGAGCCATGGTCTCGGGCGTACGAAGCGGCTCGCCCATATACGCCTGAACGCTCACGACGAGCTTGCCCTTCAGGGATTGAATCAAAGGATCGACGGTCATGTTCGACTCAACCTTTCTCAAAACAGCCTTCTGAGACACCGCACCTTGACGTTCAAACCGTCGCTCGCGTACCGAAGTACGCTTCGCTCCTCTTTCACGTCAATCTGCGGCACCTCAGAAGGCGCACTTGGTAGTTATGTTTACTTTAACGAGGCAAGAAGATGCTCAGCGGCACCGATGAGCGGAGCATCGCCCTCCAGAGAACCGATGAGGATCGGCGTGTCCTGAAGCGGATCGAGCGCCTGGCTGGCATAGCCCTCGTGCACCGAATCCTTCCACGTCTGCGAACGCCAATCGGGACCTTGGTGAATCACGCCGCCCGAAAGCACGATGACCTCAGGGTCCAGGATGTTAGCGAGCGAGCCCAAGCTGGCCCCCAGCGCAAAGCCGGCGTCATGGATGACCTCGGTCGCCTTTGCGTCGCCCGCACGGCACAGGTCGTTCACATCGCGACCGACCGAAGGACGGCTGGGGTCGACGCGACCAAAGCGCTCATCGTACATACGACCAATGGAAGTGCCCGAAGCAACCGACTCCAGATGGCCGGAACGCCCGCAGGCGCAGGGAATACCGGCGGCAGCCGAGCACTCGATGTGGCCCATATGACCGGCAGCACCATGGAAGCCCTGCATCACGCGGCCGTTCTCGACATATGCGCCGCCGATGCCCGTACCGATGCCAAGACACAAGACGGAGAACTTGCCCTTGCCGACGCCCCAGTGGGCCTCGCCCAGAGCATGAGCCTGCACGTCGCCTACAACGGCAACGGGAAGACCGAGGTCCTCGCGCAGGCGCGGCCCCAACTGAACGCCGGACCAGCCGGGCATGATCTCGTTGGCATACGCGATGGCGCCCGTCTTGGGATCGACAACGCCGGCGGCACCGATACCGACGCCAAGGACCTCGACATCGGGATTCGCCTCGAGAGCAGCCTTGATGGACGCCTCGATACGCTGGAAGACGGCCTCGCCGCCCTCTTGGGCCTCGGTGGGAACCTCGGCCTCAAAAACGGGATGGGGCACGCTGCCGTCAGCCGGGTACTCCATGATGGCAGTCGCGATCTTTGTTCCGCCGATATCGACAGAGCAGACGTACTTGTTCTCCATGTCGCTCTCCTTAGGAGATAAAAAACAACTACAGGA
>JAIHTM010000106.1 GCA_022713905.1 Collinsella sp. | reverse complement strand
GATAATACAGAGGATCGCCAGGCAGCGGCTGCAGATGCAGCATGCCAATTACCGGTTTCTCGGTCCCAAACATCGAAGCCATAAACGACATGGTCAATCTCCTTTAGCTCGCCGACTCACAGACATCAACTGCTACTCGCCCAGCACCTCAACGAACACTTTTCGCTTCTGAGGTCCATCGAACTCCGCAAGGTAGATGTTCTGGGCCCCGCCACATACAATGTGGCCGTCTTGAACGGGGAAGAAGCAGCTATTGCCGCAAATCATGCTCTTGATATGACCACAGGAGTTATTGCCCGTGGCACCATAGCTCGGCAAGAAATGAGCATGCGCATAGGGGGCATCGGGCGGGGCAATGCGATCGAGCGTCTCCATGAGATCGGTCTCCACGCACGGAAGCCCCTCGTTCACCACGATGCCGCAAGTCGTATGCGACAAAATAATCGCTGCCAGTCCATCGGTCACCGCACTACGCTCGATGGCGGCATGCACATCTTCTGTGATATCGATGAACTGGTCGGGCGCCGTCGATAGATAGCTCAATGTCTCGAGTGTCACCATGTCACTCATCACCTTTCAGAAAACGCAGCGCCGTACCGGAATACAGATTCTCCCGCGCCTCATCGCGCATGGGCACAGTATCAAGCGCCCGCTTGAGCTTGAAGGCGCGGAAGCGTGGCGCATTGCTGGCAAACATCACCTGATGAGACAGGGCACGCTCATACCACAGCGGTCCCATATCGACGGTGAAGAGCCGCTGCATCATTTCTTCGGGCGAATCGATATAGGTAATAGAGGCATCCGTATAGCAATTGGGATACTTGAGCAGCATCGCCACGGTCTCGCGCACCCAGGGCCAGCCAAAGTGCGTCAGGTTAAAGCGCACATCCGGATGCGTTGCGATGGTGTGCTCAAACGCAAGCGGGTGGCTTCGCGAAAGCTCCGCACCCGGCTCCCAGGACATACCGGCATGGAAAACCACCGGCTTGTTGTAGCGCTCACAGAGCTTGTAGAGCGGCTCGGCCACGGCATCATCGGGCGCAAAACCTTGCTTTGCCGGATGCAGGCAGAGCCCCTTGGCCCCCAGCTCGGTAAAGGCACGCTCCAGCTCATCGGCGGCGCCACTCACTTGCGGGTCCACGCTCGCGAATCCCCATAGGCGATCGGGGTGCGCGGCAACAAGCGCGGCAACCTGGTCGTTGGTGCCAAAGTGCCCGCCGCACGCCGTGGTCACATCGAGCGGCATGAGCACGCTTTTCCGCACATCGCAGACATCCATTTCGGCCACGAGCTCATCCCAGTCCATGGGGCCCATGTGCCCCATGCCAAACTCACGCTCCCAAAAACCAAAGCCGTCTGGCTCGTCGCCTGGCGTATAGATCTCGCCGTAGAGCATGGGCTGGACCAGCATATCGATTACCATCTTGCACTCCTTTCCAGGCTTTTATTCCTAGTACGGTTCGAACGACCCAATGACTCGGGACGAAAGCTCGGCACCGGCATGCATGCACGCCGGCACGTCAAGCCCATCCAGTACACCCTTGGTGAATCCGGCGATATACGAGTCGCCGGCGCCCACGGTATTGACAACCTTCTCGGCCGGCACGATCCCACATTCATAGAAGCGCTCACCGTCATAGGCGATGCTTCCCTTCTCGCCAAGTGTGGCGACTGCCACGCGCGGGCCCAGCTCCTGCACATGGCGCACCCAGTCGCGCAGCTCCGCGCTATCCTCCTCAAACGACATAAAGGCATAGTCAACGTAAGGAAAATGGTTCTCACAGGCGTATTCGGGATCTTGACTGAACACCGAAAAGTCCATGACGACGGTCTTGCCTGCCTCGTGCCATTCGGGCAGCAGGTCTAAGCAGTTTCCAAACAGGTCGGTATGGATGACATCGTGCTCCAGGATAAATGTCCGGTCATCATCGTTTGGTCGGTACGTTTCCATGACACCGTCAATCGCTTCGAGATGCACGCGGTCGACGCCGTCCTTCAACGCCATGAGCATCACCGAGGTATCGCCGTCCTCCACGCGAAGATGCGAGATGTCGAACCCCTCGGCAGCCAGCGCCTCGCGCATTTTGTCTCCGTACTCGTCCTTTCCGACGACCGACACCGCAGATACCGATATGCCCATTCGCGCCAGGTGGATACCCCAGTCGATGCCATTACCAGTCGGATAGAACACGCCGATGTTTTGGTACACGTCCGCACAGCAAAAGCCAGCTGCACATGCTTTGATATCCATAGTCTTCTCCAGCAATCAAAAAGGGGCCCACCCAAGGCGAGCCCCTATCCGAATTCCGATGTAATCTAGCGTCAGTCAGCCAAGGCTTCAGCCCCAAGCCTCCCAGCGCTTTCTCAGGCTACTCGGTGATCGGAGCTCCGTGGCCCCAAGAGCCCTCCATGCCGCACACGGTCGAGGCAAAACCTGCCGCAAAATCGAGCGCACGCTCAATGGCCTCAGGTCCGTCCTCGCCGCGCTTGGCGGAATCGAGATAGCACATCAGGAATGAGGTCAGGAACGAGTCACCGGCTCCCATGGTGTCCTTCATGTCCGTTACGGGCTTTGCCAGCTGGCGATAGTAGCGCTCGCCGTCATAGGCGATGCAGCCCTCGGCGCCCGCCGTTGCGGACACAAAGCGCGGGCCCAAATTCTTAACCCAAGCGAGGCGCTCGCGAATCTCATCCTCACTTGCAGCATCGGCAGCGCTAAAGAAGGCAAAGTCGACAAACGGGGCAATCTGCTCATAGTATTCATCGGTGGAATCGTCCGAGAAGTCAAACGATACGGTGATGCCTGCAGCCTTCAGCTTGGGGAGCTCGCGCTCGGTAAAGCAGTAGTTGCCCGAGTGGACTACGTCGAACTGCTTCATGTATGCCAGATCGAAACGATCGAGCACATAGCGCGCATCGCCACGGATGCCGCCCTCGTTGGAGCCGAGGAATACGCGGTCGCCATCGACCACGGTCACACGCGCCGCGCCGTTCTCGCCAATAAGCTGCTCGCACTTAGCGAGCTCGATGCCCTCATCCTCGAGACTTGCAATCACATGCTCGGCAGCGGCGTCGTTACCAAAGATGCCCATGTACGCGGAGCGCGCGGCGCCGCACTTCTTGGCGTAAACGGCAAAATTCACCGCATTGCCGCCGGGATACATGGTATGGATATGCTCATAGCGATCGACGACGTTGTCACCGAACCCGAGCGCGTTCACGTTAAAAGCCATGGTATCCATCCTTCCTAGTACTCAACAACGCCCATGTAGCGGCGGAAGTCGGGGTCGTGATCGAACACCTTGCCGCGCGCTGCACGCAGCTCGCAGTTCATAGCGTAGAACAGCACCGGATCCAGATAGGCACGAACGCTCGCCGGCACGGCCTCCATACCGTACTCCTTGGCATCAAGCACCATCAGCGTGTCGGTATGGGTCTCGAGGAACGCCAGGGCGCGCTCGTCCATAGGACGGCACTCGCTCGAGCCCATCTGCAAGAAGTAGAAGACGCCATCCTGGGTAGCCTCAAAGGGGCCATGGAAGTACTCGGCGGAGTGGATATAGCTGCAGTGCTGCCACTGCATCTCCATCAGCGAGCAGATAGCGAAGCCGTACGTCTGGCTAAAGTTGGGACCGCTGCCCAGGATATAGAAGAACTCATGCTCCTGGCAAAGCTTGGCGAAGCGGTCGCCCAGCTCGGCATTTACCTTTTCGCGTGCGGGAGGCAGAATCTTATCCATTTCGGCAATACCGGCATACATGTCGGCGAGATCGGCGTAGCCCTCCTGCTGGTCGAGCAGCTCGGCCGCGAGCGACAGCGAGATACCGGCAGGAACTTCGGCCTGCGGAACGCCCTCGCCCCACGGGTACACCCAGGTGACCCACTTGCCATTATCGATCTTGGAACCGGCGTTATCGGTCTGCGCGATCACCGTCGCGCCCGCGGCAAGGGCAATCTCGCAGCCCTCGACGACCTCGGGGGTATTGCCGCTGTGACTGCAGGCAATGACCAGAGACTTCTCGCCCAGGCGACGGGGACGCATGATGTCGAACTCACGGGCCGTATAGATATACGAGGTGAACGTCGTCGCCTCGCGCTGCAAGAGCTCATGGGCCGGGATCAGATCGATCATGGAGCCACCGCAGGCGATCCAGTAGACGCTGTCGAACTTGCCCTTCTCGGCAATTGCTTCCTTAATCAGATCATGTGCGTTCATGTTTAGTTCCTTTCCAGCTTGGCCGGCCATGCAGGACGTGTCTTGCATGGCCGAGCAAAATCTTATCTAGTCAATCAGATACTTCTCGAAGGCGGCCATGTTCTTGGCATCTGCCGCCGCCGGATCATCGAAGTAGCGACCGTCCGTGATTTCCTGGCCCAACATGCCATCGAAACCATGGGCGTTGAGCGTGGCGACGAAGGCATCCATATCGTGCTTGCCGTCACCCCAGACCAGATGGCCATAGGGATCGCCGTCGATAAAGTGCATCTCGTGGATCGCACCGTCGCCAAATGCGGCAAACCAGTCCTCGAGCGACTCACCCGCAACGCCCATTGCGGTCGTATCGACCATAGGCTGCAGGTACGGACTCGCGACCTCATCAATCATGCGCTTAGCATCGGCGACGGTCGTCACAAGGTTGCTCTCCTCGGGACGCAGGCTCTCCATCGTTAGCACCAGACCGTGCTCGCCGGCATACTCCGCCAAGATGGATAGGTGCTCGCGACTGCGCTTCCACGCCTCTTCGCGATCCTCGTCCCAGTCACCCCAACCCGAGTTTACGGACATGCGGTCGCATCCCAGCACCTCGGCAAGCTCGATGCCATGCTTGAAGTACGCCAGGCTCCGCTGCTCATGGAGCGGCTTACGAGCGCAATACTGCCATGGGTAGACCACGTTCTCGGGACAGAGCGTCCGATAGCGCAGACCACGGTCGGCGGCCTTTTTCGCCAGAACCTCGGCCTCAAAATACCCAGTGTGATCGAGCGTCACATGGGGCTCGGCGCACCACAGCTCGATGGACTCAAAGCCCAGGCGCTGTTGCGTATCCAAAAAATAGTCGAGCGACCACATGATGTAGTGGATGTTCATGCCCGCGATCTGCTCGCGACGCAGCGTCGGTTTGGTTTCAGGCATGCTAAACCTCCTTATTTCGGTCGAACACGATACGTCCGTCCGACATGGTCATATCAACAGCAAGGTCACAAGCATCATGGTAGTCAAGGCCAAACACATCGCGATCGAGCACGCAGATGTCGGCAAGCTTACCGGCCTCGAGCGTTCCCAGCTCATCCTCGCGCATCAGGTCATATGCGCCCCCTGCCGTCCATGCACGAAGGAGCTCGGCAAGCGTCAGCGTATTACCCTCATTCACGGACAAACCGTCGGCAAAGAAACCACCGCATGCGCTAAACACCGATTCGCCCAGGCTCGGAATCAAGAGCGGAAGGTCGGTGCCACAGCACACCGTACATCCCGCGTCTTCCATACCGCGACGGTTCCAGCTGTGCAGCAGTCGGACCTCGCCGATCTGCCGACGCATCATCGACAGGCAGTCCTCGCGTTTATCGAGCGTGAGGATCTGGGGGTAGACCTCGCAGATTCCGCCCAGCTTGCCAAACAGGGCAAGGTCTTCCGGATCAGAGTTCTCGAGGTCGGTAATCGCATGGCGTCGAAGCATGACTCCGTGTTCATCTCGCGGCAGCGAAGCATACAGCGCAACGGTGTGGCGAACGGCGCCGTCACCCTGACAATGAAGCGAGTAACGGAAGCCCTCGGCATCAATCGCGCGCAGCTCGTCCTCAATCAAACCCCACTCGGGCTCCTCGACAACCGTCTTGCCGGCAGCCCCTGCATCGGCCGTCTCCTCATAAGGATCGATCATCTCGGCAAGTCCTGCCCACACGCCACGATCGGTCATACGGTTGAAGCCCGAGAAACGAACAAACGGTCCTTGGAAGCGATCGCGCGCCGCACGAGCATAGGACAGATTCGCCCCGGCGCCCACCGGCTGCGACATCATGGAGACGCGAACCGTCAGCTCGCCAGATTCCTCACGACGCGCCATCTCGTCGGCAAATCCGTAATAGTCGTCGAAGGCCATCTCTTTGATAGCCGTGACACCGCGAGCGTTCAGCATCGCCATGTAATCAGAATACCCGGCGCGTACCTCGGGAAGCGCCAGGAAGTCCCGCATCATACGCCAGGTCTTCTCGGCGTAGCAGGCCTCGGGCGTAAAACCATAGCGCTCGCTGGCGGCGGCGTTGAGAACGCACGTCTCGGCACCCGGAGTAAAGCAAACAACAGGAACGTCTCCGAAGGCGTCGTCGAGCGCTGCCGCCGTTTTTTCATTCTCGGCGCCTTCGGCGAGCGATGCGGGAAGGTCGTGCCCAAAGGCGGCGGCACAATCGAGATGGGCATCCTTCCACAAACGCAGAAGCGCTACCACTTCGTCGACGTCAGAGGCTTCGGATAAGTCGGCTCCCAAGCTCCGCAACGCCCAGCCCGTATAGAACGTATGCACATCGACCAAGCCAGGCATGACCGTTCTGTCGCCACAATCGATCACCTCATCTGCCTGGGCGAGAAACGAGTCTGCCTCGCCAGCGCTACCGACGGCTTCAATCCGATTGCCGCGTACCGCGACAAAACCTTCAAACGGCTGGTCTTCCGTACCGGTGAAGACGCTCTTGGACGTCAGCACCGTCAAACGATCGGACATCGCGACCTCCTTACGCCGGAAGCATGCCGGAGATGGCGGTAATGACCAAGCCAAACACGACCATGAAGATGAAGAACTTCCAGATGGTCTTCCACCATTGGCCAAACGAGATCTTTGCCACGGCAAGGCCCGCCACCGTCATACCTGCCACGGGGCTAATGGTGTTAATGGTCTGGTTGGCAAACTGCAGCGCCGTTACGGCGGCTTCGGGGTTGAGGCCCATAAGCTCGGTCAAAGGACCCATGACAGGCATGGTAAGCGCGGCCAGGCCGGAGCTCGAAGGAACCAGGAAGGACAGGAGGCCAAGGACAACGTACATGAACGTGGTGTACACGGCGGCAGGGGCTCCAGCAAGCAGAGTGGCAAGTGCCTGAAGGATGGTGTCGATAATCATGCCGCCCTCGGCGATGACCAGAATGCCGCGAGCGATACCGATAACGACGGCTGCGTAGGCAAAGTCGGCAAGACCCTTAACGAACTCATCGGCGATGGTCTGCTGGTCAAGACCGCCCAGGATACCGGCGAGCAGCCCCATGCCAAGGAACACGGCAGAGATCTCGTTCATATACCAGCCCTGCGTAACAAGACCCCACACGATAAGCGCCATACCACCGGCAAAATCAATCAGCACGAGCTTCTGGCGAGTGGTGAACTCTTCCTCGATGGAAGCATCGGTCACGGAGAACTCAATGCGCTTGAGTTTGTCGTCCTCGAACGTAACGGACGACTTGGGGTTCTTCTTGACGCGCATGGCATAACGCATGGCCCATGCGATGCCGGCGGCGGTGAAAATAACCCATGCAACGGCACGCAACCACAGCTGCGGGTTGCCCTCGATGCCAATGATGCCCTGCGCGATCAAAACGTTGAACGGGTCAATCGTCGAGGCGCAGTAGCCCAAGTTGGGACCGAGGAAGCAGATGATAAATGCCGTCATGGAGTCATATCCGATGCCCATCATGATGGGGATGAAGATGGCATAGAACGGCAGGGCTTCCTCAGACATGCCAAACGTGGTGCCGCAAATGGACAACAGCGTCATGGTAATAGGAATGATGAGGATGTCTTTGTTTTTGAGCTTTTTAATCACGCGGCTCATACCGGCGTTAAGCGCGTTGGTCTTGGTGATGATCGCGAACGAGCCGCCGATCAGCAAGACGAACGCAACGACGTCGGCGGCCTCTTGAATACCCTTAGTAGGCGCCTGCAGGACCGCAAAGATATCTTGGCCCAGGTTAACGGTCTCGCCGGTCTCGGAATCGGTATAGTTCTTATCGACCTGTTCATAGGTTCCGGCAACGGCGACTTCGCGCTCGCCTGCCGCAGTCGAGATCGTCTTGCGCTGGTATTGGCCAGAAGGAACGACCCAGGTTAAAACTGCAAAAACCACGATCAGCAAGAACATGATCGTATAGACG
>JAIHTM010000445.1 GCA_022713905.1 Collinsella sp. | reverse complement strand
CGGGCACCTGGCTGCGAATGACGCCCTTGGGCTTGCCGATGCACTGCAGGGCAAACGCCACGTTTTCGTAGGCGGTCTTTTGCGGCAGAAGCTTAAAGTCCTGGAACACGGCGCCAATCTGGCGGCGCAGGAACGGAACCTTGCGGTTCTTGATCTTCATGAGGTCCTGGCCGGCAACCAGGATGCGGCCGCTCGTCGGCTTGACGTCGCGGTTGAGCGTCGACAGCAGCGTGGTCTTACCCGAGCCGGAGTGACCGACCAGGAAGACGAACTCGCCCGGATAGATCTCGATGTTGATGTCGTCGAGTGCAGGCTTGTTTGGCTGTGCCGGATAGATCTTGGTGACATGCTCCATAAGGATAACGGGCTCGACACCGGCCTGCTTGGCCATCTTCTTGCGGCTGGCCTGCGGATCGATGGGCGCAAACACCGACGTAAAATCGGGGTTGTTGAGCGCGTTATCGAGGCTTGCGACCTCGGCTGCCTGATCGCTCTCGACCACCGGGGCAGCAGGCTGCGTGGGGTCGGGAATAGCGGCAAAGAGACCGGACTGCGCAGGCTGAGGAGCCGGCGTCGCGGGGGCCATGGGGTCGGGAATGCCGGCCATGGTAGGCTGCGGCGTGGCGGCGCCAGCCTGAGGCTGCTCCACGCGAGCGGTCACGGCCTGAACGGGCTCAAAACCCGCCGTGCCGGAAAGCGCGACATCGCTGGTGGGATTGTAGGCAAAGGGATCGGATGCCGGCTGTGCCTGATCTGCCGGCTGAGTGGGGGCCTGAGCAACAGGCTGGCCCTCTGAATCCGGAGTGGCGAAACGACTGCCCTGGACGCCTGTCTGCGTCTTGGGGGCATCATCGCCCGCACCGGAGGTACGGAAGTGGTTACCCACTGGTGCTCCTTATCGTCGTGCGTTTAAACTACATGAGCGCTTTGTATTTTAGCAGCATTAGCTTTGCTGCACATAAGAAGCATGGCGTGCTTAGGGATCCCGTCGGCCGGGCACAGGGTTACTCTCCAAATCGTCCTCGGACATGTCGGAGCCCCCGCTGCGCGCTTCGCGCTGCGGGGGCTCCTC
>JAIHTM010000105.1 GCA_022713905.1 Collinsella sp. | reverse complement strand
TTAGATGTTACAGATCGAGACGGTTCCGCTGAGCTAACCATTTCATCTAAATCTGTAACACCAAAGGTGAATTTCAGCTGCTAGATGTTACAGATTGAGATAAACCCAAGGGGAGGGGCCGGTATGTCTCAATCTGTAACAGCTGGGGCCGTTTTTACCGAGTAGCTGTTACAGATCGAGATTGTTTGGTCGAGTCGGGTCACAGGGTAGCGTGCGGGCACAAAAAGCGGAGCCGCGTTGCCACGACTCCGCTTTCAAGAGGATGGGTAAAGGAAACGAAATTAGCTCAGGTGCCAAATCTCGTCGTTGTACTGGGAGATGGTGCGGTCGGACGAGAAGGTGCCGGCGTTGGCGATATTGATGAGCGCCTTGCGCATCCAGGCGTCCTGGTCCTCGTAGTCGGCCAGCACGCGCTCCTTGGTCTGGATGTACTCCTCAATGTCGAGCAGGGCCATAAACCAGTCCTTGCCCTTAATGTCGTCGTGCAGGCGCTGCAGGCGCTCGGCATTGCCGGTCGCCATAAAGGCCGGGTTGGTGATGAAGTCCACCAGCAGTTTAATGCCGGGCTTGCGGTAGAGCACACCGGCGTCATAGGTGCCGTTGGCATAGAGCTGCTCGACCTGTTTGGAAGAGGCGCCAAAGGTATAGATGTTCTCGTCGCCCACGAGCTCGGCAATCTCCACGTTGGCACCGTCGAGCGTGCACAGGGTTAGGGCGCCGTTGAGCATGAACTTCATGTTGGAGGTGCCGCTCGCCTCCTTGGAGGCCAGGCTGATCTGCTCGGAGATGTCAGCGGCGGGGATCATGCGCTCGGCGGCGGTGACGTTGTAGTTCTCGATCATGACAACCTGCAGGTAGGGAGCCACGTCGGGGTCGTTTGCAATCCACTGCGACAGCGTCAAGATCAGATGGATGATGTCCTGCGCGATAGTGTAGGCAGGCGCCGCCTTGCCGCCAAAGATGATGGTGACGGGGTGCTTAGGTCTGTTGCCGTTCTTGATATCGAGGTACTTCCAGATGATGTAGAGCGCGAGCATCTGCTGGCGCTTGTACTCGTGGATGCGCTTGACCTGGACGTCGATGATGGCGTTGGAGGGAATGGTCACGCCCTGCTCGAGCGCCATGAACTGGCGCATGATGGCCTTGGCCTCGACCTTGGTGGCGGCCAGGCGCTCAAGAACGTCCTTGTCGTCGGCGAACTTGGCGAGTTTGCTTAGATCGCCGGTGCTGCGCCAGTCGGTGCCGATCACATCGTCGAGCAGGCTGGCGAGCGCGGGGTTGGCCCCATGGATCCAGCGGCGGAAGGTGATGCCGTTGGTCTTGTTGGAGAACTTCTCGGGATAGATTTCGTAGAACGGATGAAGCTCGGTGTCCTCCAGGATCTTGGTGTGGAGGGCGGCTACGCCGTTGATGGAGAAGCCAAAGTGGATGTCCATGTGGGCCATGTGGACGGTATCGTGTTTGTCGATGATGGCGACGCGCGGGTCATCGTGCTCGGCCTTCGCGATCTCATCGAGCTTGACGATAATGTCGGCGATGGCAGGGGAGACCTTCTGTAGGCTGGCGAGCGGCCACTTCTCGAGCGCCTCGGCAAGAATCGTGTGGTTAGTGTAGGCGACCATGGAGCGTACGATGGTCACGGCCTCGTCAAACTCGATGCCATGCTCGGTGGTGAGCAAGCGAATGAGCTCGGGAATGACCATGGTGGGGTGCGTGTCGTTGATCTGGACAACGGCGTAATCGGCCAGATCGTGCAGGTTGCTGCCGCGCTCGACGGCCTCGTCGATCAGGAGCTGGGCGGCGTTGCTCACCATGAAGTACTCCTGATAGATGCGAAGTAGGCGGCCCTGCTCGTCGGAATCGTCGGGGTAGAGGAACAAGGTGAGGTTCTTGGCGATCTCGGTCTTGTCGAAGTCGATGGAACTGCCGGGGACCAGGCCGTCGTCGACGCTCGCCAGGTCGAACAGGCGCAGGCGGTTCTTGGTGGACTGGCCGTAACCGGGCACATCGATGTTGACGAGCTTGGAGGTAACGGCAAAATCGCCGAACTCGACGGTGTAGGAGCGGTCATCGTCGACTAGGATGTCCTGCTCACCGAGCCACTCGTCGGGGACGGCCTTCTGCTGGTTGTCGACAAAGCGCTGACGGAACAGACCGTAGTGATAGTTGAGGCCCACGCCATCGCCGGTCAAGCCCAGCGTGGCGATGGAATCCAGGAAGCATGCGGCCAAGCGGCCCAGGCCGCCGTTGCCGAGTGACGGCTCGACCTCGAATTCCTCGATTTTGTTGAGGTCGTGGCCTGCGGCGGTGAGCTGGTCCTTAACCTCGTCGTAGATGCCGAGGTCGATCATGTTGTTGATGAGCAGCTTGCCGATCAAAAATTCGGCGGAAATGTAATAGAGCTTTTTCTTGCCGTTGTTGAGCGGGCGGGCGGCGGAGCGCTCCTGCACGAGTTTGACCAGTAGCTTGTAAATGCGACGGTCGTCGAGCTGCTCGAGCGAGGTGCCAAAAGACTGCTCGGCGAGTTCCATGAGGTTAATTTGGGGCATGTTTTCTCCTGTGATGGGTTGTTTCATGTCTGCAATTCATAAGAAGCCCGCGCGAGGGGATTGGGGTGGCCTCGCGCGGGAAAAGCAAGCGCGTCCGCACGGTGGGGAGGGGCCGGGCGCGGTAGCTCCTATTGAGGAAGCTTGATTTCGGCTTCCGACGGGATGCGGAAGTAGGTCTCGGTCCAGTCGGTGAGTTTGTGCTCGAGCTCGCGGGTGATGGCGCCGTCGAGCATGCGCCAGGTCCAGTTGCCGCCCAGCGTGGCAGGGGTGTTGATGCGCGCCTCGTTGCCCAAGTTGAGCAGGTCCTGCATGGTGTAGATGCACGTGTCACTCACGCTGGCGGCGATGGTGCGATTGAGTGCATCTGCCATGGGTTCGCCGGCCTGCTGATGGGTGTACAGGGCTGCCTGCTCGCGTTGACGCGGGGTGGCCGTTCCCTCAAACCAACCGCGCGACGTCTCGTTGTCGTGGGTGCCCACATAGGCGACGGTGTTGGCGATGTAGTTATGCGGCAGGTAGTACGAGTTGGTACCCTCAAAGGCAAACTGCAGGATCTTCATGCCGGGGAAGCCCGAGTTGTCGCGCATGTCGATGACGCCGGGGGTGAGGAAGCCCAGGTCCTCGGCGATGATGGGCAGCGTGCCGAGCTTTTCCTCGAGCGTCTTGAAGAACTTGAGGCCGGGGCCCTGCGTCCACGAACCGTAGGACGAATCGGGCGAGGAGAACGGCACCTCCCAATAGGCCTCGAAGCCGCGGAAGTGATCCAGGCGGATGACGTCGTACATGTCGAGGGCGGCGCGAATGCGGCCCTCCCACCAGGAGAAGCCATCGGACTCCATAGCGTCCCAGTCGTAGATGGGGTTGCCCCAGTACTGGCCGGTGGCCGAGAACTGGTCGGGCGGCGTGCCGGCGACGCTCACGGGATTGCCGGCGGCGTCGATCTTAAAGAGCTCAGGCGTCGCCCACATCTCGACGGAGTCACGCGAGACATAGATGGGCAGGTCGCCGATGATGAGAATGTCGCGCTCGTTGGCATAGGCCTTGAGGCGGTTCCACTGGCGGTCGAAGAAGTACTGCGTCATCTGGTGGTAGAGCATACGCGCCGGATGGTCGGCGCAGACCTTGGCGGAAGCCTCACCGCGGGTGCGGAGCTCCGCGGGCCACTCCCAAAACGCCTTGAGACCGCACTCCTCTTTGACGGTCATGAACTCACAGTAGGGGATGAGCCAGTCCTCGTTGGCCTGGATAAAGTCATCGAAATCGGCCGGCTTGTCGGCAGCAAAGCGCTCGGCGGCGCGGTCGAGAATCTGACGGCGGCCGCCAAAGATGGCACCGTAGTCGACGTTACTGGGGTTAGAACCCAGGTACACGCCATCGATATCGCGCTGCTCCAGATACCCTGCCTCGATAAGCTCGGCAAAGTCGATAAAGTTGGGGTTGCCTGCGCGGGCCGAGAACGACTGATAGGGCGAATCGCCATAGCTGGTCGTCGTAAGGGGCAGAATCTGCCAGTAATGTTGTTTGCACAAGGCGAGAAAATCGACGAAGTCGTAGGCATTCCAGCCAAAGCCGCCGATTCCGTATGGTCCGGGCAGAGATGAGACGGGCATGAGGACGCCGCTTGCACGCTCCATGAATGCGCTCACCAACCTTCTTGTTGTGGGGTCGGCCTGCCGATGGGTGTGCAGTCCGCCTCCGATGTCCTGATTCGATACGCCTATTGTAAAACATGTTGTTTAAACATGTACAGGCAAGATAAAAAAGTTGGTCGATTTTCGGCGAATGGTTACATGCCATGAAAAAGCCCCGACCTCACAACGTGAGATCGGGGCAAGAGCGGTATGTAGGTTTTTGCTACTCGGCGTCGGCGAAGCCGTTGGGGTTGTGGCTCTGCCAGTTCCAGCTATCGCGGCACATGTCCGCGATGTCGTACTGGGCCTTCCAGCCCATCATGCGCTCGGCCTTGGAGGCATCGCACCAGTTGGCAGCGATGTCGCCGGCGCGGCGCTCGCGGATCACGTAGGGCAGCTCCTTGCCACAAGCCTTGGAGAAGGCGGCGACGACCTCGAGTACCGAGGTGCCGGTGCCGGTGCCCAAGTTAAAGATCTCGACGCCGGTCTTGCCGTTCATCCAGTTAAGGGCGGCCACGTGACCAGATGCCAGATCGCACACGTGGATGTAATCGCGCACGCCGGTGCCGTCGGGGGTGGGGTAGTCGTTGCCAAAGACCTGAACGGCCTCGAGCTTGCCCACGGCGACCTGGGCGACATAGGGCACCAGGTTGTTGGGGATGCCCTTGGGATCCTCGCCGATCAGGCCCGACGGATGGGCGCCGATGGGATTGAAATAACGGAGTAGCACGACGTCCCACTCGGGGTCGGCGGTGTGGACGTCCATAAGGATCTGCTCGATCATCCACTTGGTCCAACCATAGGGGTTGGTCGCGGGCTTCTTAGGATCCTCCTCGGTGACGGGCGGGTTGTCCGGGTCGCCGTAGACGGTCGAGGAGCTCGAGAAGATGATGGACTTGCAGCCATGGTTGCGCATGACGTCGATGAGCACCAGGGTGTTCTCGATGTTGTTGTGGTAGTACTCGACGGGCTTGCTCACCGACTCGCCGACGGCCTTAAAGCCGGCAAAGTGGATGACGCGGTCGATCTGATGGGTATCGAAGATCTTGTTCATCGCATCGCGGTCGAGCACGTTGGCCTCGTAGAAGGTGAGGTTCTTGGCGGCCTCGTCGCCCACGATGGTCTTGACGCGGTCGACGGCGACTGCGCTGGAGTTGGAGAGATCATCGACGATGACGACCTGGTAGCCACCCTCGAGCAGCTGAACGACGGTGTGCGAGCCGATAAAGCCGGCGCCACCGGTAACGAGGACACAGGTGTCTTTGGGGTCGAGTGCTTTGGACATGTAGTCTCCTATCGAATCAGGAACACTTCTTCAGGGGAGTATAGCGCAGGCAGGGACGCCCAAATCGTGCGCTGTAGGAAAAGCAGAGGATTGTGCTAACGTACTCATAGAAGAGCTTGCGTACGCATAACCTGATCTTTGGCATTTGCTTACGAGCCGCTGACCTTGCAGTTTCCTGCCGTTCGTGGAAATCGTTGGGACGCGCCATATGTACGCTAATATGTATGAGTTGAGCGACATATAAATAAGCATGTAACGGAGTACATATGTCACCAAACAGCGATTCCATCCTTTCCCAGGAGCTCTCGCGCCGCACTGCCCTCAAGGCCCTGTTCGGCGCCGCTTCTGCGGCAGTTCTTTTTGGCCTGCCCGCTCGCGCCCATGCGGCGGAGGCTTCCAAAGAAACCACCGATAAACTGAATGCCGCCCAGGCCCAGCTCGACGAGGTTCAGGCCCAGCTCGACAGCATCGCAAATGAGTATGCGGCGCTGGCCAACAAGAATGCCCAGACCCTCAACGACATCGAGAATGTCCAGGGCAAGATTGACGACACGCAGGCCCAGATCGATGAAAAGAAGGCCGAGCTCAAGAAGAAGCGCAACGACCTTTCCGATCGCGTTGCCGCCAGCTACAAGTCGGGCGGCACCAACATCTTGTCGTTGCTGCTCGCTTCTGGTTCGTTTGAGGAGCTCGTCGCCAACGCGCATTACGTCGAGAAGATCAACAAGAGCGACCGCGACGCCATCGAGGACATCCAGACCATCCAGAAAGAGCTCGATACGCAGAAGTCCGAGCTCGAGTCGCAAAAAGCCGACTTGGAGAAGCTCAAGGACCAGCAGACTGCTCAGATGCAGGACATGCAGGCCAAGCAGCAGGAGGTCCAGACGGTTCTGAACGGCCTCTCCGACGATGTCAAGGAGCTCATGGCCCAGCGCGATTCCGAGATTCTTGCTGCCGCTCAGGCCGAGGAGGCTGCCAAGAAGGCTGCCGCTGCCGCGGCTGCCGCAAACAAGAACAATTCCTACTCGGGTGGTTCAAGCTCGGGTGGCGGCTCGTATGCCGGCGGCACCCCGCAGCAGAATGCCGGCTCGGGCAAGCAGCAGGCTGTCGTCAATGCATGCTACTCCACGCCTTCGCCTGGCCTGAACTGGTGTGCTGCCTGGGTCACCAACGTTTTCCGCAACGCCGGCGTGGGCTACTTTGGCGGCAACGCGTGCGACATGTTTAACGCCTGGTGCTACAGCTCCGATCGTTCGGCGCTGCAGGTGGGCATGATCGTGGCCGACTCGTCGCACAGTGGCACCGGTACGCCGGGTCTGCTGTACGGACACGTGGGCATCTATGTTGGCGGCGGCATCGTTATGAGCAACGAGGGCGCCATTACGTCTAAGTCGCTTGACTCGTTCATTGGGTTCTACGGCACTGGCTCTGGCGTGCGCTGGGGCTGGCTCGGCGGTATTGCGCTGTCGTAAAGCCGACTGGGCCGCGTGCCCGCCCGCAATATATTTGATTGCCTGCTCGGGCAGTCCTGCGCAAGACGAAGGCCACATTAAGTGGCCTTCTTTGCGTGCGGAACTCGCGATCAATCAAATATATTGCGGGCGGGCACGCGGCCCTCTCGGGTTCGGGGCGCTGCACACCGGACTGGTTTATCTGAATAAATATGGCGAAGGCCCCTTTCGGGGCCTTCTTTTTTATTAGAGGAATTCGCCGACTCGGTGGACTTCGGGTTGTAGGTCTACTCCGAATTGGTCTTTGACGGTTGCTTGGATGTGGCGGATGAGTTTGTCGACGTCGGCAGCGGTGGCGTGATCGGCGTTGACGATGAAGCCGCAGTGCTTCTCGCTCACCTGGGCGCCGCCGATAGCGTGGCCGCGCAGGCCGGCGTCCATGATGAGCTTGCCGGCGAAGTGGCCCTCGGGGCGCTTGAAAGTGGAACCGGCGCTCGGCATGTCGAGCGGCTGCTTGTCCTCGCGGCGTTGGCGGTAGTCGTCCATGTCGGCCTTGATCATCGCGGCGTTGCCCGGAGCGAGATTGAAGGTGGCCGAAAGCACGATGAAGCCGTCGTCGGCGATGCGGCTCTTGCGATAGCCCAGGTTAAGCTCGTCGACATCGAACTCAATGATATTGCCGCTGCCGCGGGTGCCGTCGTCGAGCGCGCGGGCGGGCTTATAGACGCGCACGGACTCCAAAACATCGGCCATGCAGGCGCCGTAGGCACCGGCGTTCATATAGCAGGCGCCGCCGACCGAGCCGGGGATGCCCGAGAGGGGCTCCATGCCGGTGAGGCAGGCTTCGGCGGCAGCCGCGGCGACATCGGAAAGCAAGGCGCCGGCTGCTGCCGTAACATGCGTGCCGTCGACGGTGATGTTAGAGAGGCCTTCGCCCAGTGCCACGACGACACCGCGGATACCCTTGTCACCGACGAGCAGGTCGGAGCCGTTGCCCACGATGGTGAGCGGCAGATCGCAGCGATAGCAGGTATCGAGCGTGGCGACGAGGCCCTGCTCGGTGTCGGGCGTGACAAAGACATCGGCCGGGCCGCCGATCTTAAACGTGGTGTGCTCGCGCATGGGCTCGCTCATGAGCACGTTGTCCTCGCCGGCAACACCGGCGAGCGCGCAGAGCAGGTCCTCGTTAAAAAAGTCGTTCTCGTGCATACGAATATCCGCCTTATGGTGGTCGTTTTCATTAATCGAATGCAATATACCCCACCCGGATGGATTTGGTGCAAAGTAACCTGACCCCAATGCATCACATGGTG
>JAIHTM010000104.1 GCA_022713905.1 Collinsella sp. | reverse complement strand
CGGCGCAGTGGATTGGATGAGCACGTCGGCCTTGCCGTTCGCCACGCCAGCGGCGGCGGCAGCAGCCGTATTCGCCTTCTGCGCGGCATTCGCCGCATCGGTGGCTGACTGGGCCGCACTGTCAGCCGTGGCCTTCGCTTGGGTCGCCACGCTCGAAGCGTTCGAGGCAGTGGCCTTCGCAGCCGAAGCGTCCGTCTTGGCCGCATTGGCCGAAGCATTGGCCGTATTCGCCAGTGTCTCCGCGTTGCCAGCGGTCTTCTTGGCGCTTTCGGCGGCGGTCTGCGCGGCATTGGCGGCATCCTTGGCCTGACCTGCGGTGGCGGTGGCACTCTTCGCGGCGGCAGTGGCCGCATTGGCGGTGTCCTGAGCGGTCTTGGCCGCGCCATTGGCCGTGTCAGCCGTGCCCTGCGCGTTCTTCGCTGCGGCAGCGGCGTTCTCGGCAGTCTTCTTGGCGTCGGTGGTCTTCGCCGCGTTGTCCGCGATATCCACCTTAGCCTGCTCGATCTGCTTCGCATTGTTCTCCACGTCGGCATAGCCCATGTGGTTCCAAGCGGAGCCATCCCAGACAAGCGTATCGATCACGCGGTCAGAGAGCGGCACGAGCACGGACGGGCTGGCGTTTGGCGCGCCGGTCCAATACGTGTAGAAGTCCGCGAGCATGGACGGGGAATTATTCTTCTCGCCTTGCCAGCGGGTCCAGTACTTCTGCGTTTTGAGCCATAGGTCGCCAACGATGAGATTGTTCTTCGGCTCGTCGGGACCACGAAACGTATGATTCTTGCTATGGGCTTCGGCATACGCCTGTGCCGCCGATTCCTTGGCCTTCGAGATTTCTCCGTTCGCCGTGGTCAGGTCGCTTTTGGTCTGCGCGATGTCCTTCCGGGCCTGCGACAGGTCGGCCTTGGCCTGCGTGAGCGTCTGATTCGCCGTGTCGAGATTCGACTTGTTGGCTTGGATGTCCTTCCGCGCCTGATCGAACTTCGCCGTATTGTCCTTCAACGCCGTCTTGTTGTCAGCCAAATCCTTCTGGATTTGCTTGACCTCTTCCGGCGAGACCGCCGACGCGACCGTCACCGAGGCGATGGCCGACCAGCCGGAACGGTTGCCCGCATGGTCGACGGACCTCAGCGCATAGGAGTGCCGGGAGCCGGCGGCCAGACCGGTCACGAGATAATCGCCCGGGCCGGACTGGGTGGCGCTGATGACGGTCATGCCGGCCGCATTGACGCCCTCGCCAACCTCGATATGGTCGAAGTCCGATTCCATCGACGCGCCGGTGGAGGTCCTGCCGTCCCAGTGGACGGTCACCACGCCGAGCTCGGACGCGAGGACCGGTCTCGAAGGTACGGAGCATGGCGTCACGTCCGATTCGATGGTGGCCACGATGACGCCGGACCATTCGCCGAGCTTGTCCGAATACGTCGGCACGGCTCGCACCCTGACCTCGATCATGGTCCCGCAGTCCAGGCCGCCGAAGCCGAGCTGCGTCTTATCGGTCGTGCCGGCGGAATGCCAGGGCGCACCGTCCACGTGCTTGCGCCATTCGACGCGGTACGACGATATATCGATGGCCGTGTCGTTCGTGGCCTGCGTGACCGCGCTCCACATGGCGGTCGCCAATCCATGGGCGTAGCCATCGCCGCCGATGTACGCGTCGGTCCGCACGATCAATCCGAGAGGGGCCTTCGGCACGCGATGGTCACGGTCGGACGAGGCGGTCGTGCCGCCCTCGCTTCCCGCCAACGCCGCGCCGCCGGTGATGCCCTTGATTTTCTTCGCGGCCCGCACCTGAGAGTCGTATACCTTGTCGTTGAGGGTAATCGAGGCCTTGAGTCCGTTGGAGTCGAGGCTGACGGTGACCTGTTGGATTCGCACCTTCTCTCCGTGCTGGACGGTGGGCGCGGTGATCCAGTCGCCGGGCCTGTAGTCCACCAACGGCAATGATTCGGCGTTGGTGACGAGCAGCGACCGCGTGTACTGGCCGCGCACACGGGCCGCGCTGGCCAATGTGGTCTGCATGAACGCCTTGGCGGTGGCCTCGTCCGAGACTCCACCCTGAGAGACATAGGATTCCCAGCCACCCCACGGGGTCGGGGCCGCTGGATTCGACTCTCGGAATATGAGCCCGTTGTCACCCTCCACGAGGATATCGCTGGAGAGGTCTTCGATGCTTTCCTCTTCGGGTGCCTCGAGTACGTCGTGCGCCATGCTGACATGCACGCGGCCCGACAGGTCACGGCTCAGATTCGTGCTGTCGGCGTTCCAGATTCTGAGGGTGCGGCCCTCGGTACGCCAGTCGATCGCGCCGCCGCCAACCATGCTCGAAAGCATGCTGTTCAGGCTCGTGCCCAACGAGTAGTAGAGCGTGTATACGCTCTTCCAGTTCGCGCCAGCCGCGTCCTTGCCGGTGTCGAAACCGGGGGCCAAAACGAGGCCGGCACCCTTGCGGGCCTTGTTCTCATCGAGAATCGTTCTGATGATGGTGCCGGGGTTCTTCGACAGAAAAGCTCGTTTGCCCTTGTTGTCCCCATCCTGGATGAGATGCGCGGTGTCGTTGTTCAGGATCTTGTTGGTCAGCCAGCCAATGCTTTGGCAGGTGAGCGTCACCGTATCGCTCACGTCCTCCGCGTTGCGGGAGCGGCCGATGAGCAGATACCGGCAGTTGTAGGGTTCGCTCCATGCTCCGCCGTCGCTGACTTCGAGTCCGATTTCGAGCCCCTGTTCGAGGCCGCGTTTCAGGATTCCGCCGCCGATGGCGCGACGGCTGTAGACGACTTTGAGCGCTCCGAGGTCGTTGTTGACGATGCTCGCGTCCCATGAGAGCGGGGCGGGCAGGTTGCCGAGCCTGCCTCCGTTGGGCAGGTAGGCGACGAGACGGGCATGCAAGGTCTTTACCATAGGTGGACTCCAAACGTTAAAGACCGGCGCGGAAATTGCACGACGCCGGAGAAATTGCATAGAAGGGGAATACGGTCTACCACCATGCGCGGCGCGCGTGCACGAGCAGCGGCTCAGCCGAACCGGTGAGCTTTGACGTGAGCCGGTAGCCGTTGTCCACCGGGTTCGGCCAGCATTGCAGCAGCCCGTTGGCCGGGTAATCCATGCCGCCGGTCACGTCAGTGCCAGCCTGCGTCCACTGGTGGTCTGCGGTTGCCTGCCATGCGAGGCAGTTGCCCACGTCCACATACGTGTAGGCGTTCGCGTTGGCCGCGCCCTGCCAGATGACTCCCGTGTTCGACGCGGGGTCGGTGACCGAGGCGTTGCTCACGCCCTTGGGTAGCCGTATGATCAGGTCGTTGACGGGAGCGTCACCGAACATGCCGTCGGGCAGGCCGGCGGACAACGGGATCAGCAACGAGGGGGAGTTGTTCGGCTCGCCAATCCACATGGTCACGAAATCCGCCAGCAGCGACGTGCTGTTGTTCGGCTCGACCTCCCACCGCGTCCAATAAGGCTGCGCCCACCGGCATGCGGCGGGCCACAGGAACGCCGTGCCATTCGCCGCGACCGGACGGTCATACGCGACCGGGTCTCGCCACCACACCTGAGGCATGGCGAACACCGCCGTGAACGGAGTGAGCCTGTCCAACACGGTGCCCCCGTCGTCCGCCTCGAGGCTGGCGAGCTCCACGACCGCCTGCTGGAGTTGACCGTTGACGGTGCGCGACAGGACCGGATACGGCGTCGTGCACAGGCGGGCCAGACGGCTCGAATCCATGCCATGCCCCGTGTCATGGCCGATCGCGCCAGCCCCGAACGCGGCCACCTTGAGGGTCGCCGACCGTTCTCCGAACGTCGGCGTCACCTCCGAGGGGATCGTGCCATGCCGGAACGGCGCGGACACCTTGCTGCGGGACACGGAGACCCCAGCGAACAGGGTGCTGCCCAACGTGACCCGGCAATACTGGGAGTCGAGGGCCACGCCGTTGAGCGCGTAATCGACACCGGCCATAAGCAACCCCCTTTAGATTCCGACCGTCAGCTTGTCGAGACTGTCGTTCGTGGCGAGTGGCCACGGGTCGGCCTGTGGATAGTAGTTCGTGATATGCACGTTCGACACAGAACCGGTGTTGGGCGTGTAGTCCATGCCGGAGCCGCCATACACGTAGCCCGGGGCCGCGAACCCGTTGGAAAGTCCCACGTTCATGCCCATGATGTCCGCCTGCACCTGCCGCCAGCCGGCGTTCAGGCTCTTACGGAAACCGCCCATGATCGCCTCGCCGGCGGGAATCAGCAGCCTGCGGTCGTAGGGGAGCGGTCCCTTGTGATCGGCGATCCAGCCGGCGATATTGCCCACAAAGCTCGTGATGTTGTGCCAGATGCTTTTCAGACCGTCGAGGAAGCCCTGCATGATGCTTGCGCCCGCGTTCCACAGCAGGCCTCCGAGATTGCCGAGCGCGCTGAGGATGCGGCCCGGTATGGAGGCGATGAACGAGACCGCCGAATTGAAGCCGTTGGCTATGCCGTTGCGGACCTCGTTGAACTTGTTTGCGAACCATTGGCCGATGCCTGCGAAGAACGCCTGTATCCTGCCGGGAACCGAACCGATGAACGCGGTCAGCGCGTTCCATCCGTTCTGAATGTTCGCGGCCGCGTTGGAGAACCATTGCGTGATGTTCTGCCACGTGGTCTGGAAGAAATCGGTGATGTTCTGCCAAGCTGTCTGCAGGAAGCCGGTGAAATCGGCCCATAATTGCCGGCCGGTCTCAGTCTGCGTGCAGAACCAGACAATACCAGCCACGAGTGCCGCTATCGCCACGACCAGTATCATGATCGGGTTCGCGCTCATGGCCGCGTTCAGCAGCCACTGGGCTGCAGTGGCCGCGGTTTCGGCCACGCTGAACGCCTTGACGAAACCGACCACGGTCTGAATGATCGAAAACAATTGGAACGCGCCATATCCCGCCATGACGGCTATGGCAAGCGCCTGCATCCAGTCGGCGTTCTGCTGGACGAACGTACCGACCGATTGGAGGATCCCGCCGATGATGCCCAGAATATTAGAGAGCTGTTGGGCGGCCCCGCCCGCACTGTCCGCGCCGCCCGTGAAGAGAAGCAGATTGCCGATGACGCCGGCGAACGGGCCGACGATCGAACCGACCGCGCCGGCGATGGCTTTGACGCCGTTGGCGAACGTCTGCACGCCCTGGGATTTCATGAGCGCGCCCGTGAAATCGTTGACCCATTGCATGGCCTTGCCGATGCCGTCGCCCAATGCGGTGACCGCTCCGGTGATGTACGGTTTGACGGTGTTGACGATGTTCGCCGCACCGTCCACGATGGTGGCTTCGAGGTTGCCGAACGCGCCCTCGAACGTCTGCGTGCTCTCCGCCGCCTTGATGGCACCGTCGTTCATGCCCAGTTGCATGAGCGCGTCGTTGAACTCCTGTGAGGTGATCTGCCCGTCGGCCATCGCGTCGCGGAAGTTGCCGGTGTAGGCTCCGGCCTCCTTGAGTGCCTGTTGGATCTTGCCGCTCGCGCCGGGGATCGCGTCGGCCAGCTGGTTCCAGTTCTCTGTTGTGAGCTTGCCAGCGCCGGCCGTCTGGGTGAGCATCATCGCGACGCTCTTGAACGTGTCGGCGTTGCCGCCCGCGACCGCGTTGAGATTGCCTGCCGCCTCGGCGAGCTTCGCGTAGTTCGGCACGCCGTTCGCCGCCAATTGGGCGGTGGTGTTGCGGATGTCGTCGATACCGTAGACGGTCTTGTTCGCATACTCCTGCGTGGATGCTGTCAGTTTCTTGATCTGGTCGGCCCCAACGCCGGCGAAGTCCAGTGTCTGTGCGAACTTCTGGGTCGAATCCGATGCGTCGAGGATCTGCCCGGACAGGCCGGAGAACACGCCGATGACCTTCGTGGCGATGCTGGATGCGACGCCGCTGATCACGCCGAGCTTCGCGGAGAATCCCCTGGAGAAGCCGCCGCCGGCGGTGTCGCCGGCTTTCTGGCCGACCGATTTGGATGGCCCGTCGAACGCGCTTTCGATGGCCTTGCCCACGCCCTTCATGCTGGGCACGATCTGCACGTATGCCTGGGCGAGCTGGTATGCCATGACCATGCCTCTCTATTCAGTTATTCACTCGTTGTGGGTGAAGGGTTTCGTCTCCACGTCCGTGAAGTCGCGGCTCATGAACGCGTCGAGCTGTTCGATGGTCAGGCTCATGGGCTTGATGGTTCGCGCCTTCGCGGTGTCTGCGTCGGCCGTCTGGGATGGGTTCGACGCGGACACCGTCGCCCCGTTGCCGGGGCGTGGCAGGGGTTCGGGACGTGGCCCGCGTTTCTTCGGGTCGCTGTTGCCCCACATCCACATGTTCATCTGGTCTATTCGCACGGCCGCCAGATACTGGTCGAGCGTCCACGCCATGGGAACGTCGAGTTTCTGCCAGATCAGTGAGCCGGCCGGCAGGCGCACGGCCAACACGGCCGTTTCCAACGGGTCCAGCTCGTATATGCCGAGCCCGTATACCCGCCGCATGTCCGCCGCCAACTGGTCGGGGCATTCGTGCAGCAGGTATACGAGCATCAGGAGTTTGGGAGCGTCTCGTTGAGCCGCTCCAGCAGCTCCTGAACGAAGCCGGCTATGGCATCGCCGGTGATCACGCCAGTATCCGGTTCGCGCAACGCGTCCTTGACTCGCTGGTAGTCGTCGCCGAAGAAACGGCGCATGAACGGCACGACGCTCAATGCGTTGTTCTGCGGGTCGGACTGCAGGTCGTAGAGGGATTCCATGAGCTCCCAGTCGTCCAACGACCGGGGGTCGATGGTCAGGTCCACGCCCTTGACGGTGATGGTACGCGGCTTGTCCTGCGCGGGCCTGTGATCCTGTGGCACAGCCGGATGGTTTGTATTGCGGTTGCGGTTGCGGTTGCGGTTGCTTTTTCGTGACATGACTTCTCCAAAAATGAACCGACTTCAAAAATCATGGGGGCACGCGTCGCGTGAAGTCGAGTGAAGCGCGACGCGGGAAGAACCGTTACTCGGCGGCCGGCGTCTCCTCGGCGGGTTCGGCGGTCTCCTCGGCGTTGACCTGGTCCACGACCTTGCCGGTCAGGGCCTCGGCGTTGACACTGCTCTCGGACGCGCTGGCCGCGACGCCGATGTATTCGATGGCGGTGACGCCGTTGCCCATGTCGTTTGCGGACACGGTGACGTCGTAGACCTGAGCGTCGCCCGCATGCACCTGTCGGTCGCCGAACTCGGCGCGCGTCGCGTTGCCGATCACGAGACGATCCTTCACGTCACCGGTCATCGCGATTTCGAACACGAGCACGAAGTCCTCGTCGGAGGGCATCTGGTGCTTGATGGTCATGCTCTTGTCCGTGCCGGTGACCGCGCCCGTGTTGTAGCGCATCTTGGCGGCCTCGGCGCGCAGCACCTCCAGCAGCGCGAACTGGTAGGACTCGGCGTAGCTGGTGATGACCTTCATCACGGTCGTGCCGTTGGCGTCCTTGATCTCGGTGGTGTCGGTGTCGGTCGTGTTGGTCAGACCATCCTCCGACAGGTAGCCGAGCAGTTTGAATGCCGCTGGCAGTGCGGTGGTGGCATTGGTCGGCGGCGTGGTACCGGCTGATGCCCAGTAGGCGTAGCCGCCGACCTTGAACTTTCCCAACGACACCATGGTGGAATCGTTGGTTGTGGAATCAGTCATGATTTAGACCTTTCGTTAGTCGTCCGATTTGACGGTGAGTTGTATGAGTATCTGATAACGGGGCCGCCCGTCCGGCATGGGGAAATGCGTGCGGCCGGTGATGTCGATGGCGGCGACCTCGGGCAGTTCCGTGATGCGTTTCAGCCGTGGGAGGATGCGTTTCGCCGCAGCTTCGGAGACCAGCCAGCGCGACTCGCCCCACACCTGCACCGCGATAAGCGGCAGGCTGCGGAACCGTTCGTCCGAGCCTCCCACCTGTTCGACGGTGACGAACGGTATCGGATGCGTGGCGCTGGACTCGGCGGGCACGTCGAAACTGGCCGGCCATTCGGCCCTGATCGTCGGGTCCGCGTTGAGCCAGTCCATGACGAGTTTTTCCGCGTTCACGTGTACAGGGGCTGGCCCGCGTGTGTGGGCGAGCCCATGGCGTTCGCCCTCGCCGCGAGCTTCCGAGCCTCGCTGACGGCGGCCTTGGAACCCTCGTTGCGTCTGTATGCCTGAAACGCCGAATAATTCAGTTTCACCCGTTTCATGCCCTATCCATCCGTGTCGGTGACTTCGACCTTGAGGTTCCATGCGGTCGGTTTCATGCCGCCGTCCAAAGGCCTCGGGTCTCCGATCACCTTGTAGTCATGGGAATCGATGCGCACCATCGCCCCGCGCAGACTCCGGTATGCGTAGCTGCGGGGGAAGAGGCAGGTGAACGCCACCGTCACGCCTTCGGGGCGCAGCGAGTCGGTGGCGTTCGACATGCCGCCCGGCGAAACCAACACGTTCCCAACCGACTCGATATCAACCTTCGTGACGGGCGAGCCAGCGGGGTCGTTCTCGCCGGTCGGCGTGTAGCGCAACACCTTCACGGTCTCGCCCCTCATGACGCCTCCCCATTTGACAGGTCGACGCTGTAGAAGCGTTGGCCGGTGAGGCCGAGTGCCTTCTTCTGTCCCTTGGACAGATAGAATTCGCCGCGAGGATTCGAGAAAGTCATCGACTGGGTGAAATCGCCCGCCGTGAGACTGAGATTGCTGGCACCGGTCGTATCGAAACCGGCACCCTCGGTCTGCATGTCGGACGAGATCACATCCTTGGCGAGCTCGCAGGCGATGCGTTCCAACGTGGCGGATGCGATATCGCGCCATCCGGGACACTGCTCGCGAATGAACTGCGATGCATCAGCCAGCCGCTGGTCAACATAATCCGGGTCGTCCGGCATCTGCTTCCAGCGTTTGGACAATTCCGTGTAGGTGGCGAATGGGTTTTCTTCCGTTTCGTCGGCCATAACGCACCTCCCCACGTCAGGCGGCGATGACACCGATCGCGCGCAACTGGGTGAGGATGCTGTTGACCTTCGTGGCGATGGTCGCCGCATCCGCGGAGGCTGCGAGGTCTGGAATCGCGGCACCTTTCTTGACGCCACCCAACGCCGCAGCCGTGGCTGCGGGAAGCGTGTAGGCTGGCGGAATCGTCGGCTTGTTCGACAGGTCGTTGTAGCTTCCACTGAAGCTGGACGTTCCCGCGCCAATGGCCTTGCGCGCCTCCGCCGCATCCGTGGCTTTGAGCACCGCCTTGCCGGTGTTGGTGGCACCGGCAAGCGTGTCGACGGTGGGAGCGCCGCCGACATCGACCGGATTGCCGTCCCCGTCAAAAACGGCCACCTGAGCGATAATCTCGCCGTCAGTCGGCTTCGGTTGACGCACGAACTGTATCTGCTTGTTCAGTCCCATGGCCATCACACTCCGGTGGCCACCGACGTTCCGGTGGCCGGCGCGATGACGTACGCGGGGAAGCGCTTGCTCTTGTCCGACTGCACGTCGTTGATGGGGTTGGCGATCTGGAAGCCGACGCGGAACACGACGCGCATGGCGACGCAATCCTGCTGGGCGAGGTTCAGAATCACCTTGCCGTTATCGTCCGAGATAACCGACTGGTCAAGCAGCTTGTAGGTGATGTCCTGACGGATGCCGACCACGAAGTTCGACCAGTCCGCGCCGAGCAGCACGGCCTTGGTGGCATCCCACGCGCCGTTGTCTACCTCGTTGAGACCGAAGCCGTACAGGGTGGACGGCGCGCCGGAGGCGAGCGAGGGCACGTAGATCGGGCTGCCGT
>JAIHTM010000103.1 GCA_022713905.1 Collinsella sp. | reverse complement strand
TGGACGGGAGGTTCGAGGCTTGTGCGCCGAACCGCCTGCACGTGGCCGACATCACCCACGTGCGCATGGCCAACGGCTCGTTCGGCTACACGGCGTTCGTTGCCGACGTGTACGCCCGTCGGATCGTGGGATGGGCGTGCGCCATGGCCGTGAACACGCAGGAGCTGCCGTTGCAGGCGTTGGAGCAGGCGATCTCATGGGCCGCGTCCCGCGGCGGCGCGGATGGTCTTATCCGCCACAGCGGCCATGGCACGCAGTACACCGGCACGGTGTACACCACCAGGGTTATGGGATATGGGATGCTGCCGTCGACCGGCACCGTCGGCGACTCGTACGACAACGCCATGGCCGAAAGCGCCGACGGCGCGTACAGGACCGAGCTGGTATGGCGGCGCAAACCCTTCGCGGATCTGAAGGGCCTGGAATTGGCGACGTTCCGGTGGGTCTCGTGGCGGGGACTCGAAGCGGCTCCACCAGTCCCTGGGCTACAGGACACTCGAAGCGGTGGAAACCGAGTATCATGCAAACCAAGCGGCACAAGCCGCCTCACTATAAGGGCGGAACAAAAATCAGGCCACTTCATGACGTGGAGTGTTGCGGATAGTGTCCGGGAATTATGTACTCTGATCACTATCCAGAAACCATTTCTGGGTTGATTCTATTCGACAATCTCTTATCCAATTCTGTTAGGCAAAATGGAATCAATCTCACCTTCCTTAAAAGTTTGTTCTTCGTCCTTTTTTAAAGCTTTCTGTGCTGCTCTGTAACTTTTGCTATCAGTTGCTGGATAATTATTATTGACTTCTGACACTTTCTTACATAGGACATCTCTCTGATGTCGTATGTCATCATTTTCAAGTATGTCATAGTCAGTTAACAAAGAAATATAACTTTCTCTAATATCCCATAGTGCGTTTGCTGCGTTTCTATGCTGATTTATTTCATCCTGAATTTTATATTCTTTTGTATAAATATTCAGGAATAACGACAATACGGAAAAGGTTCCACTTAACCATGCTAATGCACTTTTATTTGTTATAATGCTTGCAAAGAATCCGCATGATGAAAATGCTGACAATGCAATCTGTATGTTCTTTACACGCCTGTTTTTATTTTCAAGTCGGTCGGCTAATTTGTGATGTGCGGTATACGTATAGGTGACTTTTCCGTAAGCGTCCTTTATCTGATTTTTTAATTGATTTCTATAGTTTGTATCATTCATTTTATATTGCCTTATGCCATTTTATTAAGAATTTTACCGAGAATGTTCCAGTCTTTTGAGGTATCAAGTGCCGTTCCGCTTCCAGGGGCGGCCAAGGTTGGTGATAATAGGCCGTTTAATGAAATCTGATTATAATGGTCAAGTAATTCCTGTTCATAAGATTTCAACTGGATTGAGGAATCGACATCTTCACGTGTAAAATGCCACCATCCTATTGCATCATATACAAATGAATCTATTAATATTCCGGATAAATGGTAGCTTGAATAGGAAGTATCCCTGATCATCCTTATGTGCCTACATGTCGCGCACAGCAAACCGTTAGATGAATTATTCTTCTCTTGGATTGCCCTTTGCTCAGACCTAGGATCAGTTGTCTTCCAATTCCCTCCCATATTGCTATCCGGATATTTGTATAAAATACTGCCGCTCCAGTTTTCCTGTGGGAATGCAGGTAACACTTCGAATTTCATTCCATCAGAAAAAGCGATTTTAATGACTTGACCATCCGCTCTAACATCACTTCTTGAATATGTATTTTGAATTGCGTTCTTTACTGCCTGCAGAAGTCGAGACTGTCCATTTCCTTTAACATACGAATATCGATTATACTCGTCTTCCGGGATTTCGACGAGTATATCTATATCGCTTGTATCTATTGCTGTATTCCTTCCGTAAGAACCGACGTAGAGACTATGTGCAGTTTCACTGGTGGAATTCCAGAATTCTTGATTTATCGCTCGAGTGACTCTATGGTATCTTTTTGCAATGCTTTGGCGTGTCTCTAAGGAAATAATATTATCGTATCGAATTACTTTTGAACTCATGTCATCTTTCCTTTAAATATGCTCATGTGTTTATTATTTGGACTCATTTAAAATAAAATACCTATCTCGTTAGCCAATCTCCTCTTCTGGGTCTGCTAACATTTCAAGGATATCGTATAGAGTTGGTTTTGGCATTTCTATCATATGGAAATAGTCAAGGGGGGACAATCAGGGAAATAAGAGTGTAGCACTCGATAGATTGATGAATGAAGACGTTCCCTGAAAACAAGTTTTGCTGCGCTTGTCATATCAAAATAGCAGTCGGGATGAATGCTGTACATTTTAAGCAAACTCGCGATTAAATTGTCGTAGTCGACCTCGTCAGGTAAATGTTGCGAGTAAGGGTGGTGTGTGGGATTTAAGAATATTTCTTTATATTCTCTCCGTATTTCCTCATCATTGAGTTGGTCATAGAATAAATCAAACTCGCCCATTAGATATGCGGTGTCAACGTTAAGGGCCCGTGCAAGCTTGTCTAACAGTTCTGGAGTGATTAATCCATCCTTGCAACTTTTGCGAATCGTTCTTTCATTGACATCGATTTCTTCTGCGATGCTGCGATAACTACGTTTTTTGCCTGATGCTTTGCGTGTATCTTCTAGTCTCTGTGGATTAAATTGGATTTTGCTACGGATCTTTGTCATGGTTGCTCTCCCTATACGGACATTTTAACGCATACAGGCCCACTTTTTGTAGACGTCTAAAAACGGGTTAGGATGCTGAATGCCAACAAGGGAAGGAGATAGGATGATAAATCCTGGATTGATGGCGTATAACGTTTTAGAGCAAAGAGCAAAGGCTGCGGGCGGGCCAAATGCATTTTGCGATTTGCTCTACAGACAAGGGCTTGAGAAGGGTATTTCTATTGGGGAAAAGACTGGCTGTACTCGGAATCTTCTCGTTGGACTGATAGCTGGAGGACTCTTGGGCGGTGTTTCATCTTTCTGCCTCCAGGGAATTACTGGGCTTCGATCGAATTCCACTGACCATGCAGAGGCCGATAAGTCTTTTGAGAATAATGATTCTGGGGATAGAGAAGAATGAAGAGTTGGCTGGAATAATTCTTTTCTGCTCAAAATTTTTAGTATAAACTTAAATGAATATTTCTCGACGATGAGGATTAAAATGGTATTAATTTATCGAACCCGGAGTTGGAGTGGATGGGGAAAGCATATCCACTATTGGAATGAGTATCGATTGGAAGGAGACAAGGTTACAAAAGTCAAATGTCATCGTCAGAAATTCTCTGATGGTAAAGAGAATACTTGGGAGGAAGATGAAGAGGAACAAGATTCTTGGTCTGTTGGGAGTTCCAATCTTCCTGATTGGCTGAAACGTTTCCTTTGAGTCTGAGAGCAGTGTCTCATGATAACGTCTATGGCTCTGCAGCGATGGCTTTGCTTAGGAAAGGAAGATTGGGTATGCCTACCAAGACACAAATGAAACGTGAAATCGTGAGTCGATCTGCTCTCAGTCTACTTGCTGCGGGGATCCAGTTCATTGAGATTCCACGGACTTATCCGACATTCGACAATGCATTCAACCATGCGTTTAAGAAATGTGGGCTGGATAGGGTTTACCCGCATGTTTTCGGACTAGTCTATTCGGATCCGCAGGATTTGATTGATAATTCAATCACACACACAGGCTATGAAATCCCGTTTGCAAGGTGGCGTAGGGAGATTCATGAGGGCAGGCGTCGTTATGAACTTTATCTCACTGATGACGCAGACCAGGATCGGCTTGAGCGGGGCGATGATCCCCAGAGCATAGTTAAGGAAATTATTTCTCAAGACTATGGATCTGACGATGCCTCACCTTTTGCAGTGTGGCCATGGACTGATTTCGGCAAGGTGATGAGCAATGAGTTAATTGCTCAGAATATTGCGCTGTATCCTGTCAGGGGCGCAGAATCCAAGCAAAGTTAGGGCTGAGGGCAGTGTGGTTTGTGCCGAACCTGACACGCTTTGCTCTTCCATGAGTTTGTGTGCTTGCGTCGGGAAGAGCTCGTTGATGGGGGCATGCGCACCGTACAGCGCGCACAGGGACTGCCCATCGCGATCGTGGAGGAGATCGCCTACGAGAACGGCTGGATCACGCGCGAGCAGCTCATGGAGTCCACGGAACGCTACGGCAAGAGCCCCTATGGCCAGCATTTGAAGGGCCTCGCCGACGGCGAGATCATGCTCGTGCCGAATCAGAAGAACTGACGTGATGAGGCGTCTTCAAAGCGCCTCATCACGTCAGTTCTTCTTACCAGTATGCCCTAGCCCCGTTGTCCCAGATATCCGTTTTCCCATATTCAAGTGCAGTAATGATGTCTTGATTCAACTTGCTACGTAGGTCATCACAGATTTTCGTTTGGAATAGTGGAATGAAGCACATGTCCCATGTGAATTTATGGCTATCCGGATCAGGGCAAAACAATATTGCTGTGGCCTGAACCGCTTGGAGAAATTGCTTCGTCTGGGATTTGTACTCCATCAGTAGGATGTAAACGTCCTTGCTGATATCCAGTAAAATCCTGGTGAGCAGATCACTTGAGATGGAGTCTCCATCAGTGTATCGTTTTTGGCTTTCCTCATCATCGTTTTCCTGCCGTGATTTGCGTGCTGCGACTGCGTTTTTTCCATGCCTTTTCCGCGATGGGCCGAATCCTAGTGAGTTACGTCGTGAGAGAGCGAATGCTGCTTTGCAGGCATTGATAAATGTATCTTCATCCGGAATCGTGTCTGCGGCTTCGCTGAGTGCGAATGCAATAGAGGCTACAATGTCGCAAAGAACATGTGCTTGGGACAAGTACTCGCCGGCTTTAGAGGCTAAATCTTTGAAAGAATTAATGCCATGATTTTGTACACAAGTGCAGAGTTTTGATACTTGCTGGCTTGCTAGGGGGTTTTCTCTTGCCCAACGGAGTATGTCAATGACTCGGCAATAGTCAATGATGGGATGAGACACATCCTCGCAAAGGAAAAACACGCGTTTAGGCTGTTTCTGTGCGTGGATAATTGTTGTTACCTTATCATGCGGAATATCGGCAATGCGAGCTTGAACCGTTTGGACTTTGTTGGCAAGAGCCTGCTTGTATTTGTCAGGCAACTTCTTACTGTTTTCGGGAGTAAGGACCATTCTGAGTAATTGGGCGTGTGCGATACCTGCGCATGAACAGACACAGTCGAATCCATTTGCGAATGTGCAGCTACCTTGACCTCGTCCAGTGTGAATATCTATGAAAGGGTCTTTGGGATTTACTCGGATGGGCAGGGCCATGTTTCTCCTTTCAGCTCTGTTTATTAGATTTCAGCGTTTCGATTACTTTTGGCATATCGGTCCAAGGGGCGTATTCCTGCTCGTGATGTGGTGTGAGTCTATTTCGTCCCTGACTGTTTTCCACTGTGTTGTGTCGGGCTGCATTGCATATGGCGGCATCGAGATGTTCGCTGTCGATGAGTTCGTCATTGACGTATTTGTTACGATTTCCTCCAACGATGCCTGCTCTTGCCGCGGCTGACTCGACATCGGGCGTCAATGTATAGCTTGGCGGACAAGCCTTCATATGATCGAGTACCCAGACTTCGAAGCAGGGATTGGAAATGATGAGTTCGATTCCATTGTCCTTGCAAATTTTCGCGGCCTTGCTGTGGTCGTGGAAGTCGTCAACGTCGACTACCACCCAGATATTTTCATAGCAATCTGTGGAGATATCCCGTTCATCCTCTTTCTTCAGCGTGCATGCAAAATCTGCGAGATGTTCAGGACTTTCGTTCTTCTGTTGATACTCGATGACAACGTCATATATGGACTCGAGCTGCTTGAAATACTGTCTTTCGGTAACAGCTCCGCCAGCTACGACAAGATAACGCTTCTTACGTGCCCTGTGGAAACGTGCAGACTTGCGACCATGCGCGGGAACGCCTCGCTCCTTCGCCATCAGTCATCGTCTCCATTCATGATCTGTGCGAATACGGTATGGAAACTGGGGTTCGGTGTGGCGCCATATACACCATTGAGGTAGTTCTTGCCGATGTTCTCTTCCTTTCGAATACCAAGTTCCGTTACCGGGAAGAGTTCCGAGGCGCCGTCTTTATCTTTCTCTACAAGCCATATCTGATCGGGTTGTAGTAGGCGGTTCGACGAACCCGACTGATTGATCAATGACACGTCATGGGTCGTGAAAATGAGCTGGGAGCCGTGGGGATTCGTTGCCGGATCGGTGTACAGCGCCACCAGCTCTGCTACCAAGGTTGGGTGCAGGCTTGTGTCAATTTCGTCGATAAGTGTGACCGTGGGCCTTGATAGCTGACGAAGGGCAAGCGAGAAGAACGACAGCGCGGCGACGGTGCCCCTGGACTCGTTATCCAAGCCGAAGCCGGCAGAGGACGAATCTCCGCCGGTATGAGTGAATTGCAACTGTGTCGCGTTTTTGATGTTGAATGCTTCCTCTAGCTTTCCCTCATCAGCTCCGATTTGAGTCTTCATCTGCTCTTTGAACTGATGCCAGATATCCGAGGGGATGTTCGCCGGAACGCTTTTCACATCGCTGATGCCAAAATCTGCGTACTTGATCAGAGATGTCAGATGCTTCGAAAAAGGTGTCTTGTTCTTGAATTGGTCAAGCAATATGGGCTGTTCCTGTTCGAAAGCGTTTGCCACGCAATACGCCATATCATTCTGGAAAAACGAGAATACAGGTTGGACACATTCGATGCCGGCTGCGGCGGCCGCCGAAAGCAGGAGAGCGTTGGGGCGGAGTCCCACTGTCTTTCGCACTTGCGTTCTAGGTCCTTTGAAAGTGGCTCCGAATTTCACCTCGTCGTTTCCGGTGCGGGAGAACAACAGTGAGGAGTGAGTGGAGAGACGTCCTCCCATGTCCTTAAAGAAGGTAAGCTCTTCCTCTAATATGTGCTTATTGTTATAGCGGAACCAGTACTGGTATTTCAGATGGTTCTCGGCTGTGAACTCCAGGAAGAACATCGATGGTTCCTCGAATGGGGTCTCTCTCAGTAGGAATGGTTCCCTAAGAATATCGCTGTTCGCATCACCTTGGCTGTAGCTGTTTGTCACCATGCTACGCATGGCGCACATCGCCTTCAGGAAATTGGATTTTCCTGATGCGTTGGCGCCGTATATGGCTGTGATTGGAGACTGCCGTGAGTCGTTGGATTCCGTGAACCTTTCGTCGCGAGTCATAGAGAAAGATTGCTCGTCGCGGAAACTCCTGAAATTCGAAAAGCTAAAATCAATCAGCATTGGGTCGCCTCGTAAATGTGTTTTACTCTTTTGATACTGAGATTATAACTAGAAATGTCCATTTTTACAATTTTCTGCTAAAAGTGATGGTTTTATGAGCGTGTCCACAAATCTATACATTTTCTGGTTTCACTTGGCATAAGAAGGTGCAACCTGTGCCTTACGTGTGCGATTTTCATTTCAGAATTGTTTATTTTCCGTGGAAGCGGTGAGATTGGCTTGCGTGTTCAGGCGAAAGGATTGATTGGGTGGATGCCTTGTCCCACAGCAGGTCAAACCAGTGTCCGCGCCGCTTGCCGATGGTGACGGCGAATAGTGCTTGGTGGATGAAGTCGAGCAGTGTGCAGGTCGCGTAGATCGCCAGCAGGATGCCCAGAATCTGCAGGATCGCCAATGGCTGCTGGTACAGCTTCTGCAGGTTGAACAACCGGACTCAGAGCAGTTTCTCGGAGGCGGCGTAATCGGTAATCAGGTACACTGCGAACGCGGATTGCGCTATCCGGTTGATGGCACGGCTGTGGAAGGTGGCGCGGTCCCCGTTATCTATTTGTAAGTGCAACATCCTTGTTCTCGGCTGATTCTAGCAGTTCGTCGGCGAATGCCTCGGCGGGGGCGCGCTAGCCGAGCACTCGCATGGGCCTGTCGTCGGTTTCGTCGACGATCTCCTGCAGTTCGCGTGCCATGGAGGGGGCGATGGGCGTGCGTTTGGGCAGGCAGCGGCGGATCGTGCCGTTCCTCTTCCGACAGGTGCGAATACACCTGGCCCAAGGCGCAACACCCCTCCGTTTGGCTATCTGGACAATCTCCAATCTAACGGGTGCTGCACTTTCAATTAGACAACGGGCGTATGCGCACTCTTTATCGGCATGATAGAGAGTAGCGAATTGTGATTCTCGCAATCTAAAGGGAATTGATGTTGTTTTTTCCTCGATTCATTATTGTGCAGACAGCCCATATGAACAGTGGAATTGCATAGAATGCGTATGA